>JASLDK010000163.1 GCA_030145945.1 Nocardioides sp. | reverse complement strand
GGGCTTCGTAGAGCACGTCCCCAGCCTAAGGCCGTGTCTCCCGGGTCTTCACCCGGTCCGGCGCTGCACGGTGTCCGATGCTGAAACCGGCGTGAAGGCCGGCTGAAGGCGGATGATCCTAGGTTCTGGCCATGCCCTTGACCGAGACCCCTGACGCGTCCGATGCCGCCGCGCCGGCCGCCCGCGCCCGCACCTACACGTCGCTGCGCGCTGCCTGGATCCCGCTGACCGCGCTGTGCTTGGCGTTCTTCGTCGAGATGGTCGACAACACGCTGCTGACGATCGCGCTGCCGACGATCGGCCGCGACCTCGGCGGCGGTACGACGGCCCTCCAGTGGGTGACCGGCGCCTACTCGCTGACCTTCGGAGGACTGTTGCTCACGGCGGGATCGGTGGCGGACCGACTGGGGCGCCGCCGGGTGCTGCAGGTCGGCCTCGCGATCTTCGGGGTGCTCAGCCTGCTGGTGGTGTGGGTCGACACCACCGGTCAGTTGATCGCCTTGCGTGCCGCGCTCGGGGTCGCCGCGGCGATGATGGCGCCGATCACGAACTCGCTGGTGTTCCGGCTGTTCGAGGACCAGGCGCTGCGGATGCGGGCGATGACGGTGATGATCGTGGTCGGCATGAGCGGCTTCATCCTCGGTCCGCTGCTCGGTGGGAGCGCGCTCGCCCACGTGGGTTGGCAGTGGTTGTTGATCGTCAATGCCCCGATCGCCCTCCTCGCCTGGTTCGGCGTGCGGTGGGGTGTGTCTGCCGACGATCCGGCGGGCCTGACCGATGACCGCCTCGACCTCCCGGGTGCGGTGCTGAGCATGGCGATGATCGGCCTGGGCTGCTACACCGCGACCAGCGGTGTCGATCACGGGTGGTCCGCCCCGGCGACGTGGCTCTCCGGTCTCGGTGCCCTCGCAGCGCTGGCCGGCTTCGTGTGGCACGAACGGCGTACTCCCGAGCCGATGCTGGACCTCGGGGTCTTCGGCAACGGGACCGTTCGCGGCGCCACCCTCGCCCAGGTCGGCACCTCGGTCGCGATGGCAGGTGTGATGTTCGGCCTGATCCTGCACTTCCAGTACGCCTACGGATGGAGCCCGATGCGGGCCGGGCTCGCCAACCTGCCGCTGATCGTCACGATGCTGGTTGCGACGCCGCTGTCTGAATGGCTCGGGCGGACCTTCGGGCACCGCATCGCCTGCCTGATCGGTGCCGGCTTCCTGGCCGGCTCGATGGCCGGCATGGCGTGGGCCGTCGCGCACGGTTACGTCTTCATCGCGCTGTTCATGGTCACCTTCACCATCGGCCTGCGAACGGTGATGACGATCTGCGCCGTGGCGCTGATCGACGCGATGCCCGAGAACAGGACCTCCCTGGGTGCGGCACTCAACGACACCGCACAGGAGGTCGGCACCAGCATCGGCACGGCTCTGGTCGGCACCTTGATCGCCGTCCTCGTCACGACCGTCCTTCCGTCCGGCACGTGGAGCACGGACCTGGTCGCCTCCTTCTTCCATGGCGAGCGAGTCGTCTATGCCGTGACGGCGGCGATCGTGGGGCTGTTCGCCGGGTGGGGTGCACTCACTCTCAGTGACTCGAGGTCGGTGGAGGAGGCGCACTGATCAGGGACATCGACGAACATGCTCTCGTCTCAGCGGCCGGGCATGATCAGAGGTGTGAACGACACCTTGAAGCCGAGACTGCACGTCGTGCTGTGGCCGATCCACGACTGGCCGACCATGCGGTCCCACTGGCAACGGGTCGAGGAGATGGGCTTCGCCGGCGCGTGGGTCTATGACCATCTGGCATGGCGCGGGCACACGCCGTGGGACGAGGCGACCGCCTCGCTCGCAGCGGCCGCCGCGGTCACGGACCGGATCCGGCTGGGCACGCTGGTCACGTCGCCCAACTTCCGCACGCCGGTGCCGACGGCGGCGGCGCTGCGGTCGATCGACCGCATCTCGGGTGGACGGCTCACGGTGGGCATCGGCGCGGGTGGTGACTCTCCGCAGTCGGACGGCGTGATCCTCGGGCGGGAGTGGACGCCGCGCGAGCGTGCCGACCGATTCGCGGAGTTCGTCGAGCAGCTCGACGCGTTGCTGAGCGGCGTCTCGGTCGAGGGTGAGCACTGGCAGGCCGTCGACGCCCACATCGGTGCCGGTCTCGTGCAGCAGCCCCGCCCGCCGTTCTGGATCGCGGCAGGCGGGCCTCGCGGCGTACGGCTTGCGGCTCGTCTTGGTCAGGGATGGGTGGCGAATCCCAGCTCGGAGACACCCTTCGAGGAGGTGCGCCGGCAGAGCGCGTTGTTCGAGGCGGCGTGTGTCGACGCCGGTCGTGACCCGGACGAGATGCCGCGGCTCCTGCTGACCGGGTTCACCGACGAGCCGTGGCTCTCCTCCGTGGGCGCGTTCGAGGATCTCGCGGGCCGCTACGGCGAGCTCGGGATCACCGACATCGCGATCCACTGGCCCCGACCGGACAGTGACTGGGCCAGCGATCCGGCCGTCTTCGAGCAGATCGCGGCGAGCGTCATCTGACGGATTCCTGCATCCAGCCCTCCCGAGACGGCGATCCTCTACGTTCACGCCATGGTTGAGGAGCTGCCTGCGCGGATCAGGCGGGGCTATGCGTTGGGTGGGGTGGCGACGGGGGTCTACGGCACCGTTCCGTCCCTGCTGTTGATGCCCTACCTCACCGAGGAGCTCGGTGTCGGCGCGCTCCTCGCGGGTCTGGTCGTGTTCGCACCCAAGGCATGGGACTTCGTCTGCAACCCGCTCGCCGGCCGGATCAGCGATCGGGTACGCCGAACTGATCGTCGTCGTCCGTTCCTGATCGTGGCCGGGCCGGTGATGGGCGTGGGTCTGGCGTTCATCTTCACCGGTCCGAGCACGCCGTTCCTGCTCGCGCTGCTGTGGGTGCTCCTGGCCAACCTGGTCGCTGCGACGGCGTACGCCTTCTTCCAGGTGCCCTACCTGGCGATGTCGGCGGAGGTCACCGGTGACTACGGCGTTCGCACGCAGATGATGGCGTGGCGGGTGGGCGTGGTGACGGCGGCGATCGCGGTCTCCGGCGTGGTGGCGCCCTGGTTGGCCACGACGGCCGGCGGCTACCGGACGATGGGTGCGGTGGCGGGGCTGGTGGTCATCGCCGGATCCGCCGCGGTGTGGTGGTGCCTGCGGGGAGCCCCGGTGGTTCGTGCGGAGTCCGCCGGTGGCGGCCTGCGTGACCAGCTGCGGGTGGTCCTGGGTGATCCCTACGCGCGCCCGTTGATCGCCGCCCTGGTGCTGCAGGCCGCGGGAACCAGCATGCTGCTCGCAGCCGTCGCCTATGCGGCGCGGGTGCTGCTCGGCGACGCCGCGACCGGCAGCTATCTCTTCGCCGCCTTCGTGCTGCCCGGAGTCCTGTCCGCGCCGGCGTGGGCGTGGGTGGGTCGTCGCCACGGCAAGAAGGGCGGGTACGTCGTCGCGACAGCCGTGCTCACCCTCGGACTGGTCGCGATGGTCGGCGCGTGGAGCGGCAGCTTGGTCTGGTGCGTCGTCTGGTCGGCGGTGACGGGCGCCGGATATGCGGGCATTCAGGTCTTCCCGCTGGCGATGCTTCCCGACGTCGCCGCGCACGACGCGCGCGCCTCGGGACGCAACCGGATCGGCCTGTTGTCCGGTGTGTGGGCAGGGTGCGAGCTGCTCGGCTTCGCACTCGGACCCGGTCTGCTCGGTGTCGTGCTCGCGCTCGGCGGCTATGAGGGCGGGCTCGACGGGTACGACGACCCGGCCCGGCTGGCGGTGCTGGCCGGGACGTCCGTGGTTCCGGCTGCCCTGGTCGGGATCAGCCTGTTCGCGATCCGCGCCTATCGGTTGGACGAGGCGCTGCGCGCCGTCCCCGCTGATCCAGCACCTGTCCCTGGCGCTTGACCGGCCGCACGACCGTCTGCCTGCTCCGGACCCGCCAACCTGGCGCCAGCGGGGCCAGATCTCCCTCTATCCCGGGGAGTTGGGCCAACGACGAGAGTCGGACCCACAACGACAGGTTGCCCGCGCCGACACTCTGCACGCAGCGATGGACGGGACCCGCTTCGGCCAACGCGCGACCCGACTGGACCGGGTGGTCGACCTCGACCTCGAGCAGGACACCCCGGCCCAGCCCGGCGGCCGGCATCGCCAGGTCGCAACCCAGTTGGATCGCACCCGAACGCAGCGCACGATCCATCGCCCGGCGTACCGTCGGCTCGGAGGTGCCGACGCGGGTCGCCAGCTCCTGGCCACTGAGCCGGGCGTCGTCGCCGAGCGCGGACAGCAGGTCGTCGACCATCTCGGAGCGGGGCGGTGTCGGGCGAGCGAGGTCGTCGCGCGGCAGCAGCGTCCGACGCTGGGATGCCGACGAGATTCCGAGCCGCCAGCCTGCATCCTCTGCGTGGACCCCGGCGATCACGCGTCTCTCGACGATCTCGCCTCCGCACTTGTCGGCGAGGACGTCGAGCCGCTGCTGCACCTCGCCCAGACCCGAGCCGAGCACGACGACGGCCAGGTCCGTCGTCCCGGCGATCAGGTCGACGGTGTGGGCCCATTCGGGTCCGGCGGCCGCTTGCGCCGCCTTCTCCGCGGTTCCCTCCGGACAACGCAGCAGGGCGAGGGTCGCGTCGACGTACGGCGTGAGGCGGTCCGCGGACGGTCGGACCACCCACCAGGCAAGGCGATCGTCGTGCAGACGCTTCCAACGCCGAGTGGCCGTGACAGCGTCGATGTCGAGCACCGAGGCGATGGCGGTCCACGGCGCCCGCGGGTTGACCTGGAGCGCATCGATCAGGGCCAGGTCGACCTCGGGCAGGATCCCGCTGTGATCGATCCCGGCGTCGGTGGATGTCATCTGAGCAGTCTTGCCGATCGTCTCCCCAAAGGGGACCGATTTCGGCGTGGGGCGCCGAAGATGTGACGACGACCTACTGTCAGTCCTGTGACCCGCACCTCCGATCGCACCGATGTCGCCTCCACCGACGCTCTGACGGCGACCATCGACGACCTCGTGGCGATGGCCCCGCGGGCGACCGGAACGCCGGGCGGTGAGCGGGCAGCGGCCTATGTCGAGGACCGGTTCCGAGCCGCAGGGCTGGACGACGTGTGGGTCGAGGAGGCGGACTCGTTCGCATGGGAGCCTGCGTCGGTCGCGTTGTCCGTCGACGGGCTGGACGTGCCGTGCGCGCCGATCCGACACTGTGCGCTCGCCGGTCATGGGCAGGTGGGCGCCTTGGGCACAGGCCCGGGAGGCATCGACGCGGAACTCGTCGACATCGGGGCGGACAAGGTCACCGCCCACGACGTCGCTGGCCGGATCGTGCTGTTCGACCTGACCTTCGACATGCCCCAGTGGGCGCTGCTCCCGCTCAGCGAATTCATCCACGATCCCGACCGACGGATGCTCAACCGCGAGGCGCTGGGTTCGCGCAACCCCTACATCACCTCGTTGACCCGGGTGATGGCCGAGGCCGAGAAGGCCGGTGCGGTGGGGGTGATCGGCGTACTCCGCGACTATCCCGAGTCGCTCGGCTACTACAACGAGTACTACCGCAGGACGCTGCTCGCCCTGCCCGGCGTCTGGATCACCAGGAAGGCGGGGGAGGGCTTGCGCGCCCGCCTCGGTGCCGCTTCCACGGCATCCCTCCGGCTCGAGGCGGAGCGTCGACGGGTCACCGCGCGCACCGTCGTCGGCGTGCTCCACGGGGACTCCAACGAGACCGTCATGGTGCAGTCGCACCATGACTCGATCGGACCCGGCGCGGTCGAGGACGCCAGCGGTACGGCGGAGGTGATCGCCCTCGCCGAGCACGCGGTGGCCCGGGCACGTGGCGGCCGACCGTGGCGCAAGACCTTGATGTTCGTGACCTTCGACAGCCATTTCACCGGCTATCAGGCGCATCGGGCCTTCGCGCGACGGCACACGATCGACGCCGACAGCCGCTACCGGTTGGCGCTCAACCTCACCGTGGAGCACGTCGGCCTGCGCGCTCGGCGTAGCGCTGACGGGGCCTTCGAGACCCTCCCGCACTGCGAACCTCGCGCGTTCTTCGAGAACGTGTCGGTGCCCATGAAAGCGGCGGTGGCACGGGCCATCCGCCGTCACGGCCTCGGCGCGACCTCGATGCTCAACGCGAGCCTGCTCGAGTTCACCCTGGACGGCATCCCCACCGACGCGTCCTTCACCTTCACTGCCGGGGTCCCGACGATCAGCCTGGTGTCCGGTCCGCTCTACCTGTACGACGACGCCGACACGGTCGACAAGATCGACGTCGACCAGTTGGTGCCCGTGGCGAATGCCTTCGCCGAGCTGATGGAAGCCGCGGACGGGCGCCCTGGTGGGCGGTTGGGGCTGATCCCACGGCGTGTCCGGATGCGCCTGCCGAGGGGGCGCTGGTGAGCGAGATCCTCGCGCGCCGGCCTGCCGAGGGGCTTGGCGCACTGGCCGCGGCGGGGGAGTCGTGGCGGGTGACCTATTCCTCGACATCCGTCACGGGCGCGCCTGCGTCCTTGACCGGGCTGGTCCATGTCCCGGTCGGACGGGCACCTCACGGTGGTTGGCCGGTCGTGACCTACGGTCACATGACGACCGGTGGGAGCGACCGTTCCGCGCCGAGCCGCGCGGTCGCCGGCAGTCCCGAACGGCGCCGGATGACCCAGGGCGACGCCTTCGTCTCGGAGCTGCTGCGGCGTGGGATCGCCGTCCTGCGGCCGGACTACGAAGGTCTGGGCAGTCCGGGACCCCATCCGTATTTGATCGGTTCGGCCCTCGCGACGTCGATCCGAGACCTGTTGGTTGCCGCACAAGACGACGACCTCGGTCTGTCGGGTCGCTGGGTCTCGGCCGGCCACTCCGAAGGCGCGATGGCGTCCCTGCATGCGGCGGCCGGTCCGGCCATCGACGGAGTGCAACTCCTGGGTTGCGCCGTGTTCGCGCCCGTCACCCTGATGGACCAGACCATCGGTGCGTCGCTGCGTTGGCCGGTCACGCTGCCGGGTTTCGGCGTCGTGCCGGCGCTGATCGCGTTGATGATCAGCGGCGCAGCGACGGTCGATCAGGTCCTCGCTCAACTGGTGGAGAGCGATGGCCTCAGCGCGCGTGCCCGTGAACTCTGGCCACAACTCGACGAGCTGACCCTGACCGAGCTGGCTCGCCGCGCCTCCTTCGGAGGCGTCGCACCGGCAGCACTGCTCGGGCGCCGCGGGCCGGAGGTGCGGACGCGCCTGCTCGTCTCCCTGCGTGCCAACGACATCGCCCATCTGAGCCTCCCGCCAGGTCTGCCTGTGCGCATCGACGCGGCGATGGTCGATGAGGTGGCGCCGTTCTGGCTCACCCGCGGACTGGTCCGGACCTATCGGGCAGCCGGTCTGCAGGTCGATCCGAACTGGTGGCGCACCGG
>JASLDK010000162.1 GCA_030145945.1 Nocardioides sp. | reverse complement strand
GTCGGCTCGATGACCGCGCCGCCGAGCTGCTGCGCGAGTCCGGGGTGATCCGGATGCTGCAGCCCGCCAAGTACGGCGGCGCCGAGGCGCACCCGGCCGAGTTCGCTGAGGCCGTGATGCGGCTGGCGAGCCTGGACGGATCCACCGGCTGGGTCGCCGGCATCGTCGGCGTCCACCCGTGGGAGATGGCGATGTGCGACCCGCGCGTGCAGGAGGAGGTGTGGGGTGAGGACAACGACACCTGGATCGCCTCGCCGTACGCGCCCATGGGCGTCATCCGTCCGGTCGACGGCGGCTACATCTTCAACGGCCACTGGCAGTTCTCGTCGGGAACCGACCACTGCGACTGGATCTTCCTCGGCGCCTTCCTCGGTGACGAGAACGGCGAGGCGATCATGCCGCCGCGGGTCCACCACGTGATCCTGCCGCGCTCGGACTACACGATCGTCGAGGACTCCTGGGACGTGGTCGGCCTGCGCGGCACCGGGTCCAAGGACATCCTGGTCAAGGACGCGTTCATCCCCGAATACCGCGTCGTCGAGTACTCCCGGTTCATGGACGGCAGCCAGCCCCGCGAGGCAGGACTGACCAACCCGACGTACCACATCCCGTTCACCACGGCCTTCCCGCTCGGCATCACCTCGGCCGTCATCGGCATCGCCGAGGGCGCGCTCGCCGCGCACCTCGCCTACCAGCGCACGCGAGTCCAGATCACCGGAACCAAGGTGAAGGACGACCCCTACGTGCTGTTCGCGATCAGCCAGGCCGCAGCCGAGATCCAGGCGTCGCGGGTGAGCATGCTCGACAACGCGCGCCGCTTCTTCGACAAGGCCGAGCGCGGCGAGGAGGTGACCTTCGCCGAGCGGGCCGAGTCACGGCGTACCCAGGTCGCGGCGGCCTGGCGTGCGGTCCGCGCCATGGACGAGGTCGTCGCCCGCTCGGGCGGCAACGGACTGCGGATGGACAACCCCATCCAGCGGTTCTGGCGCGACGGGCACATGGGCCTCGCCCACGCCATCCACGTGCCCGGTTCGGTGTTCCACGTGCAGTCGCTGACCGCGATGGACGTGACCCCGCCGCCCGGACCGATGCTCTCGATGATCTGACGCCTTCCCTTCCCTGACAACGACTGCGACTGAGGAGAACAAGATGACCGCGATCCGTGGCCTCGGCTACCTGATCGTGCAGAGCCAGGACCTTCCCCGTTGGCGCGAGCTGACCGTGGACTGCCTGGCGATGCAGGAGACCACCGGACCGGTGGCGGACGGCCTCTACCTGCGCATGGACGAGCGCTACGCGCGGCTCGTCGTACTGCCCGGCGACGTCGACCGCGTGGTCGCCGTCGGCTGGGAGGTGCGCGACCAGTTCGGCCTCGCCGAGATCGCCGCCGCCGTCGAGGCCGCGGGTGTGCCGTTCAAGGAGCTCAGCCAGGAGGAGTGCGACGAGCGCCGGGTCGAGGCGGCCATCCGCTTCGACGATCCCGCGGGTACGCCGGTCGAGGTGTTCTTCGGGCCGGTGCTCGACCACAGCCCGGTCCTCACCGGCCACGGCCAGAGCTTCGTCACCGACGGGCAGGGAATGGGACACGTCGTCCTCCCGACCACCGTCGCGGAGGAGACCGTCGCGTTCTACACCGAGGTGCTGGGCTTCCTGCCCCGCGGCTCGATCCGGATGGGAGCGGCCCTCCCGCCGCGCCGGGTGCGGTTCATGGGCGTCAACCAGCGCCACCACAGCCTCGCCGTCTGCCCCGCCCCGCACGGCGAGGCGCCCGGACTGGTGCACCTGATGATGGAGGTCGACAGCCTCGACGCCGTCGGCCGCGCCCTCGACAAGGTCAACAAGGCCGGCTTCTCGCTGTCCTCAACCCTCGGTCGCCACACCAACGACAAGATGGTGTCGTTCTACGTGCGCGCACCCGGCGGCTGGGACCTGGAATACGGCTGCGAGGGCATGCTCGTCGACGAGGCCTCCTACACCGCTGAGGAGATCACCGCCGACAGCTACTGGGGCCACGACTGGTCCGGCGCCGAGCCGCTCGCCGCCTTCGTCCCGCCCGCCTGACCCGGCAGAAACTGGCGCGCTGATCGCGTCGACCCGGCAGAAAGTTGCACCTGGATCTTGTCGACCCGGCAGAAGATCGCGCCGGCGGCTCAACTCGCCAGACCGCATCGTCGTCGGGCATCCGCGACGCCGCGACGCAGGATCGACTCCACGTCAGCGTGTGGACCGAAGAGATTCTCCTTGCGCACAACGGCGATCGAGTACGCCGTCTCCGCCTCGACCAGGGCCCGCCGCTCCCGGTCATGGCGCACCTGGTCGGGGCTGGAGTGGAACTCGTCGCCGTCATACTCCGCGCCGAACGGGAGGTCGGTCGCCGCCAGGTCGAGCCGGGCGAGGAACGTTCCCTGCTCGTCGTACACCTCGAGCTGGGGGACCGGCGTCGGCAGATGCGCCTGGATCCAGCGCAGCCGCAGGATCGACTCAGGAGGCGACTCCGCCCGCCCGTCGGCGTACCCGACCATCGTGCGCAGCGTCGTCACCCAACGCATGCCCCGAAAGCGGGGTACGCC
>JASLDK010000090.1 GCA_030145945.1 Nocardioides sp. | reverse complement strand
CTGCGCAAGCTCACCGGTGGGCTGAACCAGACCAACACCACGATGATCTTCATCAACCAGCTGCGCGAGAAGATCGGCGTGATGTTCGGCAACCCGGAGACCACCCCCGGCGGCCGCGCCCTCAAGTTCTACGCCAGCGTCCGCCTGGACGTGCGCCGCATCGAGACCCTCAAGGACGGCACCGACATGGTCGGCAACCGGACCCGGGTCAAGGTCGTCAAGAACAAGGTCGCCCCGCCCTTCAAGCAGGCCGAGTTCGACATCATGTACGGCAAGGGCATCTCCCGCGAGGGGAGTCTGATCGACGTGGGTGTCGAAGCAGGCCTGATCCGCAAGGCCGGTGCCTGGTACACCTACGAGGGCGACCAGCTCGGCCAGGGCAAGGAGAACGCCCGCACCTTCCTCAAGGACAACCCCGACCTGGCCAACGAGCTGGAGAAGAAGATCCTCGAGAAGCTCGGCGTCACTCCGACCGTCGACGGCGACTTCAACGACCTCTCCGACGAACCCATCGGTGTCGATAGCTTCTGAGTTGAGTGGCGCCCGGCCCCCAGCCGACGACCAGGCCGTAGCGGTGTGGCCGTGGGTGTGGGGAAGCGGGGTGCTGTGACCGAGCTGGCGTCTTTCGGGGTGAGCCTGGCTTGTCGGGGCTGGACGAGATGACCCTCGCGGCGATGTCGGGGTGCCGTCGGCGCACGTGGCACATCACCTAGGTGTGAGTGAGAGGCGCCGACGGCGGGGCCCCCGCTCCGAGCCGCGAGGGTCATCTCGGGAAGCGCCGACAAGCCAGGCTCACCCAACAGCTGCGACTGCTCGCTCACAGCACCGACGGAGGAGGTAGAGCATGAGGAATGAAGAGCCCCCGGAGGATGACGGGTGGACCGAGGACGCCGACCCCGAATCTGTTGCTCGCAAGATCCTGCTCGACCAACTGAGCATCAAGGCCCGCACTCGCCACGAGCTCGAGGAGCGGCTGGCGAAGCGCAACGTTCCTGCCGAGATCACCCAGCGGCTGCTCGACCGGTTCGAGGAGGTCGGGCTGGTCGATGACGAGGCGTTCGCTCGGTCGTGGGTCGAGGGACGACAGCGGAGCCGCGGCCTGGCGCGGACGGCGATTGCGATGGAGTTGCGCCGCAAAGGGGTGGACGACGAGACGGCCAGGACGGTGTTGGCCGAGGTCGACCCCGAGGATGAGGCGGCGACGGCAGGTGTCCTGGTCCGCAAGAAGCTGCGCTCGATGAGCGGGCTCGATGGGCAGGTCGCGACCCGGAGGCTGGTCGGCATGCTGGCGCGCAAGGGCTATTCACCGAGCGTTGCCTATTCCGTCGTCCGCGAAGAGCTCCGTTCGTCCGCTGCGGCCGACGCCAGTGCAGAATGGCCGGGTGACTGACCCGACGCCGGCGCCCGAGCGCGAGATCTTGACCTACGAACTCTTCGGGGAGGCCGTGCGCGGCCTCGCGCAGCAGGTCGTCGACGACGGCTTCGAGCCCGACATCGTGCTGGCCATCGCTCGCGGTGGGCTCGGTCTGGCGATGGGCTTGGGCTATGCGCTCGACGTCAAGAACCTCTCGGCTGTCAACGTCGAGTTCTACACCGGCGTCAACGAACGGCTCGACGTCCCGATGATGCTGCCGCCCACCCCGGCCGCGATCGACCTGACCGGGATGAAGGTGCTCATCGCCGATGATGTCGCGGACACAGGCAAGACCCTCGAGGTGGTTCGTGACTTCTTCGCCGACCATGTGGCGGAGGCCCGCACTGCGGTGATCTATGAGAAGCCGTGGACGGTCATCAAGCCTGAGTACGTCTGGCGGAGGACCGACGCGTGGATCGACTTCCCCTGGTCCTCCACTCCGCCGCTCGTGGACCGGCGTGGCGGCCAGGCTCACTGATCGGCGGCACTGATGGGCGCGCTCCCGTCAGTGGCTGCGTCTGGCTAGTGTTCAGGCCATGACGTCGTTCCCGCTCTCGGACCTGACCTCCTCGCTCCGCGTTCCGGCCGGCCCGGTCGATCTCGGCAGCGTCGAGACCGACGTGACCCCCGGCTTCGACGGGGACAAGAAGGACGGCGAGGCGGCCCTGACCGATCTGGGTCCCGAACTCGCCGATCTCCAGGAGCGGTTGTTCGATGACGGCAAGGCGGGCGGGAAGCGCAACATCCTCCTGGTCCTGCAGGGGATGGACACCTCCGGCAAGGGCGGAACGCTGCGTTCGACGGTCGGACTGGTCGACCCGCAGGGCGTCCGGATCACGTCCTTCAAGGCGCCCACGGAGGAGGAGCGGTCGCACGACTTCCTGTGGCGGATCGACAAGGCGCTTCCCGGCGTCGGGATGATCGGCGTCTTCGACAGGTCCCACTACGAGGACGTGCTGATCGCCAGGGTTCGCGAGCTTGCGCCCGCAGACGAGATCGAGCGCCGCTACGAGGCGATCAATGCGTGGGAGGCCGCGCTCGTCGAGGCCGGCACCACGATCGTCAAGTGCATGCTCCACATCTCAGCGGCCGAGCAGAAGGAGCGCTTGCTCGCGCGGCTGGACGACGAGACGAAGTTCTGGAAGTACAACCCCGGAGACATTGACGAGCGTGAGCTGTGGCCGGCCTACCAGAAGGCCTACGAGATCGCGATCGAGCGCACCAACACCGCGGCTGCTCCCTGGCACGTGATCCCCGCCGACAAGAAGTGGTACCGCAACCTCGCGATCGGCACCCTGCTACACGATGCGCTCGCCTTGTTCGACCTCGGTTGGCCGGAGGCAGACTTCGACGTCGAGCACGAGAAGCAGCGACTGCTCGACGAGAAGCCGCTGTGATGGAGACCGTCAAGGTCATTCGCTACGTCACCCCACTGCGCGAGGGCGGCAGCCTGCCCGGCATCGTCGAGGCCGACGACCTGGGGACCTATGTCTGCAAGTTCCGCGGCGCGGGCCAGGGTCCGCGGGTGCTGGTCGCCGAGGTGATCGTGGCAGGCATTGCCCGGTTGCTCGACGTACCCACGCCCGACCAGGTGGTCCTGGACCTCGATCCGGACATCGCTCGCTACGAGGCGGACGAGGAGGTGCAGGACCTGATCAACGCCAGCACCGGCCTCAATCTCGGCATCGACTTCCTGCCCGGCTCGTTCGGCTACGACCCGACCAGCACCCCGGACGCCGATCTCGCGGGCCGCGTTCTGTGGCTGGACGCCTTCACCGCCAACGTCGACCGCAGTTGGCGCAACCCCAACCTGCTGGTCTGGGGTGGCACGCTGCAGGCAATCGACCACGGTGCCTCGCTCTACTTCCACCATTCCTGGTCGGGCGGTCCCGGTGATCCGGCCCGCTTCGCCGCCCAGCCGTACGACGCCTCCGAGCACGTCCTGCGTGGGTTCGCCGCTCAGGCCAACGCTCAGGACGCCGCCCTGGCGGCCTGTCTGAGTGACGACGCCTTGGTGAGCATCCTCGCCGACGTCGACGACGACTGGCTCGAACCCGTCCCCGGAGCGGAGACTCCCGACCGATTGAGGGAGAGGTACGTCGCCTTCCTCGCTGCTCGCCGCGACGGGGGACGTGCGTGGTTGCCGCCTGCGGATGCCGAAGCGGTGAAGACCGCATCATGAAGCCCTATCAGTACGTCACGCTGCGCTGCGTGCCCCGTGTCGATCGCGAGGAGTTCGTCAACGTCGGCGTGGTCCTGTACTGCCCGGATGACGCCTTCCTGGCAGTGAGTTCATCCTTGGACGCAGCCAAGGTCCGCGCACTCGACGCGGACATCGACGTCGACGCCGTCCGGGCGGCGCTCGACGCGGTCACCCGAGTGTGCAGCGGTGAGGCACATGCGGCGTTCGGCGTGGGGGAACGGGCGACGGCCTACGGTTCACGGGCCCAGAAGGATGACGCGAGCACGCGCTTCGGCTTCCTCAAGGCGCCGAAGAGCACTGTGCTGCAGCCAGGACCGGTCCACGGCGGCGTCACCTCCGACCCGGCCCAGACCCTCGAGCACCTTCTTGGGCGGCTCGTCCTCTAGCGCGACCCGTCACAAAGTTGCACCGCCATCGCGCCGACCCGTCACAAACTGGCGTCGGAATCGCGCTCACCCGGCAGAAAGTGGCTCGGCGCGATGCAACTTTCTGCCGGGTCGACGAACATTGCGTGCCAGTTTGTGACGGGTGGGCGCGATAGCAGAGCCAGTTTCTGCCGGGTCGATCAGACGGGGACGAGCTCGACCGCGCCGACGGCGTACCTCGCGAGGATCGTGCGGGCGACCTCCGGGTGGGCGCCAAGGGGCTCGGCGACGGCAACCGCACCGGCCTCGATGGCGAGCTCGCTGGCCCGGTCCACGAGGTTGCCGGGGGCGAGGAAAAGGGATGCGACGGCGATGTGGCGGCGCCCCTCGGCCCGGAACGCACGCACGGCCTCGCCGGTGGCGGGCGGCGCACTGGTCGCGTAGGCGGCGGTGACAGGCAGCTTGTGGTGGGCACCCCACAACCGGGCCAGGCGGGCGACGGCCTGGTTGGCCAGCGGGTCCGACGTGCCGGCGGCGGCGAGCACGAGCGCGTCGAGCTCACGCACGCGGGCGTCCCTGAGCGCCTCCCTCAGGCGCTCGTCCAGCACCTCGAGGAAGCGCGGCTCGAGACCGAGCACGTCCGTGGCGCGGATCTGCAGATGGGGATGGCGCGTCATGGCCTCGGCGATCGCCTCGGGTACGTCGACCCGGGCGTGGTAGGCCTCGACGAGGAGGAGTGGCACGACGACGATCTCGTCGTATCCCGCCTTCACCAGCCGGTCCACCACGGTGTGGAAGCCCGGCTTGGCCAGGTCGAGGAATGCCTTCTCGATGCGCAGGTCGGGGCGCAACGCCTTCGTTGCGTCGACCAACGCGGAAACGGTGGCGGCCGAGCGCGGGTCGCGGCTGCCGTGGGCCAGGGCGATGAGTGCCGGAGCGGTCATCGTCGATTACCCCCTTCTTCCATCGATGCGGTCCTGGAGAGCAAGCGCCTCATGAGTCGATTCATGAGTGGATGCCGCATTCGGTCTTGTTGGTGCCGGCCCACCGGCCGCTGCGCGGGTCGTCGCCGGGCGCGACCCGGCGCGTGCACGGTGCGCAGCCGATGGACGGATAGCCGTCATAGACGAGTGGGTTGACGAGGACGCCGTTCTCGGCGATGTAGCGCTCGACCTGCTCGTCGCTCCACCGGGCGATGGGGGAGACCTTGACCTTCTGCTTCTTGGCGTCCCAGCCGAT
>JASLDK010000029.1 GCA_030145945.1 Nocardioides sp. | reverse complement strand
GAGCAGCAGGCCCTCGACGCGCTGGTCCGCGAGCAGATGGCGGGTGCCGCCGACCTCACGGTCCCGCTCGACGTCTCCGTCGGCACCGGTCGGTCCTGGCACGCCGCGGCGCACTAGGAGTGCGGGTCGGCCACCGGTCGTCGGTGGCGGACGGACTGCAGCGCCAGCAGGACGACGAGCACGGCGAAGTCGACGACGGCCACGCGAGTCGCCAGTCCGACCAGGCTGGCGGCCGTCGAACCGAGGGCCACCATGGCCACCACGCCCGCGCCGACGATGTACTTCGTTGCAACACCGCGGCGGGCGAGGCCGGCGTACACCAGCAGTTGCAGGAGCGAGAGCATCGCTCCGAGCACAGCGAAGAGCCAGAGATTGTCCTGGACGGCGGAATACTGAGCCCCTCCGATGAAGATCAGGGCGACGCCGGACAGCAGGTAGGTCGCGGCGACTGCCGCAGCGCCGAGTCCCCCGACGACGGCCAGACCCTTCACCACGGCGCCCTTGCTCTCGTTGTCGGTCGACATCGAAGGGAACAGGACGACGACGGCAAACTGGGGCAGGAAGAGCACCGCCTTCGTGACGATCAGCCCGCCGGCGTACAGACCTGCGTCGTGCTGGACGAGCACGTTGCGCGCGACCACCACGTCGAGACTGGACAGCGCGAACATCGCCAGCAGGGCCAGCGAACTGCCGGCGGTCTCGCGCAGTACGTCGCGCTGGACGCTCGACGTCGACGACACCGGATGCTTGCGCTGGTGCCGTCCCAGCACCCAGTGCGCCACCAGGACCGGCAGCCACGACGCAACGAATACGCCGAGCATGGCGCTGGTCTCGGACGCAGAGACCAACAGGAACGCCGTGCCGGTCAGAACCCGCGGCAGGCCAGCGGCCACGTAGGCGACGCTGAGCGCCAGCCACCGTCGTTCGCCCTGGAGGACGCCCGCCTGGGCGCCGAAGACCGTGGTGGGCAGGACAGTGAGGCCGAGGAGCAGTGCGGGCACGATGCTGTCGAGGTGCAGCACCTTCCAGACCAGGGGTGAGGCCGCGGTGGCGACGACGCACAGCACCGCCGCTGTGCGCCAACCCGTGCGGAGAACCGCAGCCTCGATGGTGTGGACGTTCTCCGGCTCGGCGGCGATCCGCCGTGCGCCGGTGGCCTGAAGGCCCAGTTGGGCAACCCCGAGCACGAGCAGAAGGGCCATCATGCTGGCCAGAGCGCCGTACGGTTCGGGCCCCAGCAGTCGGGCGGAGACGATCTGGAACGAGTAGGTGCCGACGTTCATCACCACGATGGCCACGGCCAGGCCGGCGCTGCTACGAACAAGTCGTGCCACGCGTGAACCCACCGGGTTGGAGGTCGTCGTCACCAGAGCAGGTTAGGGGGCTGATGGCTGCGAACCTAAGCCGGACGGGTGTTGCCGAGGCTGTGTCTCCTAGAGTGTCGCCGGGCGAACTCTGGGAGGAGGGGGATGAGGGAGACATCCGCACCGGCAGAACGGGCCACGGGGATCGCCGTGGCGCTGTATGCCGTCATGACCGCCCTCATGCTTCTCCAACAGCCGGGCTACACCACCTATGACACCCGCGCGGAGTTGACCGAGCGGCCCGGAGACTTCCTGTCCGGGGCCTTCAGCCTGTGGCACCCGGAGTCGAACTTCGGCGAGTTCCAGAATCAGGCCTACGGCTACCTCTTCCCGCAGGGCACCTGGTTCTGGCTCAGCGATCTTCTCGGGACGCCGGGCTGGGTGAGCCAGCGGCTGTGGTCCGCACTGATTCTGGTGCTGGCGTGCGAAGGTGCACGGCGAGTGGCCCGCGCAGTCGGGTTGGCCGAGTTGCCGGCGCTGCTGGCAGGTGCGTTCTTCGCGCTCTCACCTCGGCTGCTCGGCACCGTCACCGTCCAGACGGCCGAGTCGCTACCCGGTGCGGTCATGCCATGGCTCGTCCTCCCCGTCGTGCTGCACCAACGAGGCCGGCTCTCCGGCCGCGCGGCTGCCCTGCTCAGCGGGGCGGCCGTCGTGTGCATGGGAGGCGTGAACGCCGTGGAGACTGCGGCCTGTCTCCCGCTCGCCGTCCTTCTCGTGCTGTGGGGCGTGCGCAACCGGCTCGTCACGTGGCGTTTCGCCAGCGGCTGGGCGGCCGCGGTCGGCGTCGCCTGTTTGTGGTGGGCGCTGCCGCTCGCGGTGCTGGCCAAATACGCCCCACCGTTCTTCGAGTACGTCGAGAGCGCGAGTGACACCACGTCGTTGATCGGATGGTCAGAGGCTGCGCGCGGCGATTCGTCGTGGCTCGGCTATCTGTTGTCGGGCGACCGGCCATGGTGGCCGGCAGCGTTCGACCTCGCGACCGATCCAGTCCTCGTCGTCGTCGCGGCCGTCGCGGCGGGGGTCGGGCTGGCCGGGCTGACCCTCATGGAGAGTCCGGCTCGGCGCCCACTGCTCCTCGCTGCGCTTCTCGGCCTGGGCTGCCTGACCGTTGCCCACGGTGGCGTCGCCGGGGCCCCGGTCGCCAGCTTCTTCCGCGACCTGCTCGACGGCCCGCTGCAGATCTTCCGCAACGTGCACAAGATCGATCCGGCGGTCCGGCTTCCGCTCGCCCTCGGATTCGGTACGGCGGTCGCTGCCGGCGTCGAGCGCATGGTTGCCCGGCGGCCGCGGTTCGAGTCGTGGCGCAGCGGCCTCATCCTGGTGCCGCTCCTGGCCCTCGCGGTGCTCGGCCAGCCGTTTCTCGGCTCCGACACTCGCACCCCGGGCTGGACCGAGATCTCCGGGCCGTGGCAGCAGGCACGGGACTACCTCGCCGCACAGCAGCCCCGCGGGGGTTCGCAGGAGGCGGACCGCACCCTCGTCGTACCGGGCTCGAGCTTTGCGCAACAGACCTGGGGGTGGACCCTCGACGAGCCGCTGGCAATTCTCGGCGGAGTCGATATGGTCAGCCGCACCCAGGTCCCGCTCGTGCCCGGCGAGTCGATCCGCTACCTCTCGGCGCTCGACCAGTCGATCGTCACAGGTCGGGTGACGGAGGCGCTCGTCGACGAGTTGGCCCGTGCAGGCATCGGACATGTCGTGCTCCGTCGCGACCTGCTGCGCCAGGTCACCCGTTCGCCTTATCCGGGAGGCGCCGCGGTTGCGCTGGCGAAGGCGGGACTGCAGCGGGTCGGTGCGTTCGGCTCCACCGCCGACGGTCCGCAGGTCGAGGTGTTCCGCGTCCCGCGCAGGCTGCCGGTCGCCCGAGCATCCGCGCTCGACAACGTCGTGACAGTCCGAGGGGCGGCCGAGAGCAGTCTGTTGCTGCAGGCGGCGGGCCTGGTCGGGGCCGACCAGCCGACGGTCCTCGACGGCGAGCCCGGTTGGGATCGACCGGCCGACGTCATCACCGACACCGACCAGCGACGCGAGCGGGCGTTCGGGAGCAACGACGAAGGCCTCTCGAGCCTGATGGCCGCCAACGACTCGTGGCGCGTCGAGCGCGCCGCCCACGATTTCCCCGGCGACCCCGGCAGCACCCCGGTCGTTGCCCGCTACGCCGGGTTGAGCGGACTCGACGCATCCTCCGCGCAGGGGTACGCCGACAACTTCGGCCCGGTCATCACCGCATCCGGACCCTACGCCGCCATCGACGGCGCCCCCGACACGCAGTGGGTCAGTTCGGTCGCGACCGCGCCGGAGCGGCAGTGGCTCCGGCTCCGGTTTGCTGCCCCGCGACCCGTCCGGACCGTCACCGTGACGCCGGTCGCCAACGATCCCCAGATCGTTCCGATCCGCACGATCGAGGTCGTGGCGGGTGCCCAGTCCATTCGAGCGCGAGTCGGCACAACCGGCGCACCGGTTCGCGTTCCTCTGGATGGCAGCAGCGTCGCATCGGTGACGGTCCGGGTCGTCGAAGCGGCGACCGCGGCGCGCTCGGCGCGCGTGGGGCTGCGCGAGGTTGCCGTCGACGGCCTGCAGCCGCACCGCTCCTTCGTGATCCCGGGTGCGGTGGGGACCGACGCATCGCTCGCATTCAGCACGGTCGCCAGCCGGCGTGCCTGCTTCATCACGCCGAGCGTGCCGGACTGTGACGTCACGCGGATCCGACAGCCCGAGGAGGCCGGGGGGATCGACCGATCCTTCGACGTCAAGGCTTCCGGCTCCTATCGGGTCAGGGGGCACGTCGTCGCACGGAACACTCCTGAGGCCGCACTGCTGCTCGATCAGGTCGAGCGCCGGCCCCCTGTCGAGGTCACCTCGTCCTACGGCGGCGACCCCAAGGTCGCGGGGCGTTTCGCCTACGACGGGCAGCAGAGCACCGCGTGGGTCTCCGACGACAGTGACCTGTATCCGACGCTGACGTTCCAGTGGCGTCGTCAGCGCACCGTCACGGGGATCAGCGTCGCGTCGAACGGCGTCGCCGATGCCCCGGTCGCGGCGATCATCACGTCGGGACGGCGTACGCAGCGGGTCGCGCTCGACGCGGGCAGGGAAGTCGCCATCGACCCGGTCCACACGAATCGGCTGCAAGTGCGCTTCGAGAAGGCTCCCGGTGCCGCGCACGTCGTGGTCCCGGAGATCGAGTTGACGGGCGTCGAGGTGACACGGCCGCTGGTCGGGGACGCTCCCACGGGTGCTCTGTGTGGGCTGGGCCCGGCTATCGAGCTCGGAGGCCGTGAGCTCAGGACCCGCGTCATCGGAACGATGGCCGACCTGGTCAACGGGACCCCGCTCGTGCTTGAGACCTGTGACCCGTCGACGGTTCGACTCGACCCGGGCAACCAGGTCCTGCACGCCGTCCCCACGAGCGAGTTCGAGCTTGCCGACATCTCGCTCGTGCCTGACGGACCGCAGGCCACGCCCGCGCGTGACCGCGAGGTCACCGTCCGGCGCTGGGACGGTGATCGGCGCACGCTCCGCGTCGCCAGTGGCCCCGCATCGGTGCTGTGGTTGCCTGAGAACGCCAATGCCGGATGGGTCGCCGACTCCGACGGGCGTCGCCTCCAGCCGATCCGTGTCGACGGATGGCAACAGGCATGGTTGCTGCCGGCCAGTCAGGATGCCGCCACCGTCCGGCTGCGCTATGCGCCTCAGCAGGCCTATGACGTCGTGCTGCCGCTCGGTCTGGCTCTCAGCGGCAGCGTGCTGCTGCTGGGCGCCGTCTGCCTCGTGATCGTGCTCCTTCGGCGCAGCTCGAGAGGGGAGTGGCGTGACTGGCCTTCGGTCGCGTCCGAGGTCCGTCCGCTTTCGTGGGGCGTCGCAGTCGTCGCTGCCGGGGTGTTGCTCGGGCCGGTGGCCGGGGTCGGGTTGCTCGCCGGTGCGTTCCTGCCGCGGAACCCGCCCCGCTCTGCGGCGGCGGTACTCGTGCTGGTGTCCGGGTCGGGCTTGCTCGATGCCCTCGGCGGCGGACACTTCATGACTGGCAGCGCCGACGTCGCCGCGGCCCTGGCCGTCGGCCTGGTCGCGGGCCTCGTGCTGGGACGGCCGACCCGCCGCACGGTGGTGGCGTGATGAGTCCAGTGAGCGCGTGGCGCGGACGCCAGGGGACGGCGGCGATCGCCGTGCTGCTGTCGATGGTGGTCGGCCGAGCGGTGCTCCTGGCGGGCTCGTGGTTCAACCAGGACGACTTCTACCTCTCGGGCCGGGCCGCCTCCGCCGACCTGAGCGTCGATTTCCTGGTCCGCGACACGGCGGGCCACGTCAACCCGCTGCAGCAGTTGGCCTACTGGTTGCTCGCCCACCTGGCGCCGTACAACTGGGCGAGCGTGGCCACCTTCGTGCTGCTGCTGCAGACCGCAGCCACGGTCGTGATGTGGCTGATCCTGACCCGGCTGCTGGGGGAGCGGTGGAGTCGGGTGGTGCTGCTGGCCGTCTTCGCGTGGGCACCGCTCACCCTCGCCACGACCCTGTGGTGGAGCGCGGCGATGGGTCTGTGGCCACACGTGCTCTGCTCGCTGCTGGCGGTGTGGCTGCTGGTGCGCTGGCGGCAGGAGGACCCGCGGGCAGTCTGGGCCGTGCTCGCAATTCTGCTGACGACAGCCGTCGGACTGCTCTGGCACGAACGTGCCGTGCTCATCCCCCCGGTGCTGTTCGGCGTCGCGGTCACGCTCGCTGACGAGGCCACCGGATGGAGGCGACTGTGGGCGGCGCTGACGCGGTTCCGGTGGCTGTGGGTCGGGGAGGTTCTCCTTCTGAGCGGCTTCCTCGTCGCGCATGGCCTCCTGACCGACGTCGAGGGCGGCGAGAGCACCTGGAAGCAGCGTCTTGAGGTGAGCTGGTCCTTCCTCGGGCGCAATGTCATCCCAGGACTGTTCGGTGGTCCGTGGACCGGGGAGCTCGATGGCGGCGCGGTGCGCCCCGCCGTGTGGGTCGTCGTGCTGTCGGTGGTGCTGGCGCTGGCCGGATCAGTGCTGCTGCTGGCGCGGGGTGGCCCGGCCCGTCGATGGGGCTTGGCACTCCTCGTCGCCTACGTCGCCGCCGACCTGGCTCTGCTGCTGTCCGGTCGTGCGGGCTTCGGCTCGATCATCGGCCTCGACCCGAGATACTCCTCAGACACCGTGCACGCTGCGGTGCTGTGCGTCGCCCTGAGCCTACGGGGATCCCAGCCCTGGTTCGGGCTGTTGACGACAGCCGGTGCGAGGGTTCGCGGAGGTCTCGTCGCCACCATGGTTGTGTCGTACGGCGCAGCGTCGGCAGCCGGCACGGCTCTTCTCGTGCCGCACTTCCAGAACACCGAGGACAAGACGTTCGTCACGACGCTGCGCGCGCAGTTCGCGGCCAACCCGACGGTCGTCCTGTTCGACCGGCTCGCACCGGCCGACGTCGTGCTGCCCCTCGTCGGTCGTGACTCCCAGCTCTCGCGGATCCTGGCGCCTCTGCCAGAAGACCTGCGATTCGACGAGGCATCGGCGAACCTGCGGATCGTCGCGGACGACGGCAGCCTGCAGCGTGTCGATCTCGCCGGGATGGTCCCCGTCGAGGCGGGGCCGGTCGACGGCTGCGGGTACGAGATCGACCGCACGTCGCGACGCGCCCGGTTCGTCGTACCGATTGACGGGCGAGTGCTCGTCCGCGTTTCCTACTTCACTGCTGCCGAGACGACAGTGACAGTGACGACCGGCCGATGGAACACCACCTTCCTCGCCAGTCGAGGTCCCAACCAGATGTGGCTCGTCCTGCCCGACCTTCCCGGGTCCGTCGACGCGCTGACCTTCCACGGTGACGGCAGGTCGACGGTCTGCATCACCGACGTCGACGCCGGTCTCCCGGAGAGACAGTGATCCGGCGCCGCGCGACCGGTCCAGACCTGGCCGTGACCTTGGCGATCGTGGTGTCGGTGCTGGGTCCGCTGTTCGCCGGGAGTGGCTACTGGCTCGTGGGCGACATGGTCTTCGTTCCCCGCCAACCCTGGAAGAGCGCATGGCTGGGGCTCGACGGATCCCTGCCGCGGGCGGTCCCGATGGACGCCCTCATCTCCTTGGCCACCCAGGTGGTGCCGGGCAGCCTCGTCCAACGCATCCTGCTGGCGAGCGGGTTCCTCGCCGGTGGACTCGGGATCGCGCGTGTCGTCGCCGATCAGCGGTGGTACGCCCGGGCAGCTGCCATCACCCTGTTCTGCTGGAACCCGTGGACCCTCGAGCGCCTGCTGATCGGTCAATGGGCGATCCTGCTGGGCTATCTGTTGTTGCCGTGGGTGGCCCTGGCTGCTCGGCGGTTGCGGACGGACCCGCGCGCGTGGGGACACGCCGCCGTGGTGCTCGTCGGATCCGCGATCTGTAGCCCGTCCAGTGGGGTGATGGCCGTCGGGGTCCTCGCCGTTCTGGCGCTGGGACGCGATCGGCGTACCTGGTGGCGCGTCGGCGCGCTCGCAGTCGGAGCGAACCTGTGCTGGGCGATCCCTGCGTTGTCGGCGTCCACCGTCCGGGTGTCCACCGAGGGGGTCTTCGCCGGATTCGCTGCGCGCGGCGAGTCAGCGGCAGGAACCGTGGCCAGCGTGCTGTCGCTCGGCGGCATCTGGAAGACGTCGATCGTGCCCGCCGAACGCACCAGCACGATCGTGGTGCTGCTCGCCTGTCTGCTCAGCCTCGTCGCCTGTCTTGGCC
>JASLDK010000393.1 GCA_030145945.1 Nocardioides sp. | reverse complement strand
GTCGCTGCCGACGGTGGCCGTTCCGGAGGATGCGGTGAGGACGATGGCCGTGTCGCGTCCGGCGGGCTGCGCGAGCCGCAGCGTCACGGTCGCGACGCCTCCTTCAGGACCCTCGTGGGGGATCGCCGAGACGACCGGGGTCGGGAAGCCGGGCTTGCCCTCCTCGTTGAGCGCGGTGAAGCAGTAGCCGCGCTTCTTGGCCGTGCGGATCACCTTGCGCACCGCATCGACCGAGATCGGCGATCGGTTGACGCCGTCGTGCTGCAGGACGATGTTCTTCCTCCCCTTGCGCAGCCCGGCCAGGATCCGCTGCGCGATCTGGCGGGAGTTGCCCCACTTCCAGTCGAGGGAGTCGTCGGTCCACAGCACCGGCACGTAGCCGGAGTCGCGGATCGCACGACGGGCCGGGCGGGAGAGGGCGCCGTACGGCGGGCGCATCAGCGTGGTCGGGTGCAGGCCTGCGGCGAGCATTGCGCGTCGGGTGGCCCGCAGCGTTCGGCGTACCTGTGGATAGGTCTGGCGATTCATCGCGACGTGCGCCCAGCTGTGGTTGCCGACGAGGAAGCCCGCTCGCTCGACCTCGCGCGCCGCCGCGGGGTTGGCCTCGATCCGAGAGCCCACCATTAAGAAGGTGGCCGGCACCTTCTCGGCCTGGAGGATCCCCACCAGACGGTGCGTCGTACCCCGGACCGGGCCGTCGTCGAAGGTCAGCGCGACCTGTCCCTTGCACGTCTGCTTCGCCACCGACGGCGCGACCGGCGCGGTCTGGGGCACGGCGACGGGTTGGGCGACTGACGCGATGGCAGCGTCCCCACCGGGTATGCCGAGGATCGCCAACAAGGCGATCAGGAGGGGGAAAGCCGGGGCAAGGACGCGTCGCACGGGCACAGCATGGACCGCGGAAGCCCGTTCCCATGGGATTTCCGCGGTTTCTGGACACGTGATCAACCTCGCCCGTCGGATCCACGACGGCTCAGTCACGGTCGGCTCCGGTCGTGCTGCGAGGATGAACGCGTGAAGGACGTCGTCATCCTCGGCTCGACCGGCTCCATCGGCACGCAGGCGCTGGACCTGGTCCGCGCCAACCCGCACCGGTTCCAGGTGGTCGGGTTGACCGCCGGCGGCAGCAACCCCGACCTCTTCGAGCGGCAGGTCGCTGAGTTCGCGCCGCGGTTCCACGGGCTGGGGGAGCAGGCGAGCACCGAGGCGGCGGCCCAGGAGTGCGACGTCGTCCTCAACGGCATCACCGGAGCAGTGGGGCTCAAGCCCACACTGGCCGCGCTGGATGCGGGCAACACGCTGGCCCTGGCCAACAAGGAGTCGCTCGTCATGGGTGGTCCGCTCGTCCTCGACCGGGCGCGGCCGGGCCAGATCGTGCCCGTCGACAGCGAGCACAGCGCGTTGGCGCAGTGCCTGCGCGGCGGCACCCCCGAAGAGGTACGCCGACTGGTGCTGACCGCCAGCGGCGGGCCCTTCCGCGGCCGCACCCGCGGCGAGCTCGTCGACGTCACCCCCGAGCAGGCGGGCAACCACCCGACCTGGGACATGGGCCCCGTCATCACCATCAACTCCGCCACCCTGGTCAACAAGGGGCTGGAGGTGATCGAGGCGCACCTGCTCTTCGGGATCCCCTACGACCGGATCGAGGTGGTGGTGCACCCGACGAGCGTGGTCCACTCGATGGTCGAGTTCGTCGACGGATCGACGCTCGTGCAGGCCAGTCCGCCCACGATGCTGATCCCGATCGCGCTCGGTCTCGCCTGGCCCGACCGGGTGCCGGACTCGGCGCCGGCGGTGGACTGGACGAAGCCGGAGACCTGGGAGTTCTTCCCGCTCGACGACGAGGCGTTCCCGGCTGTTGCGCTGGCCCGGGAGGCCGGTGGGCGTGGCGGCACCGCGCCCGCCGTCTACAACGCGGCCAACGAGGTCGCCGTGGATGCCTTCCGGACCGGTGCTCTGGGATTCACCGGGATCGTCGACGTGGTCGCGAGCGTGATTGCGGCCCACGACGTACCCTCGAACGGACGGATCTCCCTCGACGACGTGCTCGGCGCCGACGCGTGGGCGCGAGAGACTGCCGCCGACGCCATCACCCGGGCCTGCGCCCGCTGAACCGAGGACGACACCCCACGCCATGACCGCACTGCTCTACATCCTGGGCGTCGTCGTGTTCGCCACCGCGATCATGGTGTCGATCGGTCTGCACGAGCTCGGCCACATGATCCCGGCGAAGAAGTTCGGCGGGAAGGTCACGCAATACTTCATCGGGTTCGGCCCCACGGTCTGGAGCAAGCAGGTCGGCGAGACGGAGTACGGCGTCAAGGCGATCCCGCTGGGCGGCTACGTCAAGATCGTCGGGATGCTGCCGCCCGGAGCGGTGGATCTTGCCGACGAGGTCGAGACGGACGCCGACGGGAACCAGGTCGTGCGGGTCCGCAAGTCCAACACCGGCATGTTCACCCAGCTCATCTCGGACGCCCGCGCTGCCGAGTGGGAGACGATCCGGCCCGAGGACGCCGACCGTCTCTTCTACAAGTTCCCGTGGTGGAAGAAGGTCATCGTGATGGGCGGCGGCCCGACGGTGAACATCGCCATCGCGTTCCTGCTGTTCGCCGGGGTCTTCGCGACCTATGGCAACCCGAGCGACCAGACCGTCGAGAACACCATCCAACAGGTCAATGCGTGCGTCCTGCCCGCGCAGGAGTCCGGCCGGGTCTGCACCGACGAGGAGCTGGCCAACTCGCCAACGCCCGCGCACAAGGCCGGCATCAAGCCCGGCGACCGGATCATCTCCTTCAACGGCGTGGCCGTCACGACCTGGAAGCAGGTCCAGAGCCTGGTCAAGGCCAACGGCACGGGAGAGGCCGAGATCGTCCTGGACCGCGACGGCAAGGACGTCACGGTCCGGACCACGACCGTCGTACGACCGCCTGACACCGTCGGCGGGAAGACCGACCAGAGCGTCGGATTCCTCGGAGTCATCCCGGCCACCCACCCGACGACCGGTGGGGTGATCTACACCGTCGACCAGATGGGCACGATGACCGTCGAGGTCGTGAAGTCGCTGGCCACGCTGCCCGCCAAGGTGTGGGACGTGGCGAAGGCCATCGTCGGCATCCAGAAGCGCGATCCGCAGGGCCCGGTGAGCATCGTCGGTGGCGGTCGCCTGGCCGGCGAGACCGCTTCCCACGAGGAGATCCCCGTGGACGGCAAGGTCGTCTCCCTGCTGTTGCTGGTCGCCGGCTTCAACTTCTTCATCGGCATGTTCAACTTCGTGCCACTCCTGCCACTCGACGGCGGCCACATCGCCGGCGCCCTCTGGGAGGCCGTACGCCGGGCCTGGGCGCGGCTGCGCAGGCTCCCCGACCCCGGCTACGTCGACGTCGCCAAGCTGCTGCCGATCGCGTACGTCGTCGGCATGGTGATCCTGGTGATGGGGGTCGTGCTGATCGTGGCCGACTTCGTGGTGCCGGTGCACCTCGAATCCTGATCCGCTCGTTCTGGAAAGTAGTCTTGACGCCATGACGTCGATCAGCTTGGGCATGCCCGAAGCGCCCCCGCCGGTGCTCACCCCTCGCCGCCGGACCCGCCAGATCAACGTCGGCAAGGTCGGGGTCGGCAGCGACCACCCGATCTCGGTGCAGTCGATGACGACGACGCTGACCTCCGACGTCAACACCACGCTCCAGCAGATCGCTGAGCTGACGGCGGCCGGTTGCGACATCGTCCGGGTCGCCTGTCCCAGCCAGGACGATGCCGACGCGCTGCCGGAGATCGCCCGGCACAGCCAGATCCCGGTCATCGCCGACATCCACTTCCAGCCGAAGTACGTCTTCGCGGCGATCGAGGCCGGGTGCGCCGCGGTCCGCGTCAACCCCGGCAACATCAAGAAGTTCGACGACCAGGTCAAGGAGATCGCCAAGGCGGCCCAGGACCACGGCACCTCGATCCGGATCGGCGTCAATGCCGGCTCCCTCGACAAGCGGCTGCTCGAGAAGTACGGCAAGGCAACGCCCGAGGCGCTCGTCGAGTCCGCGGTGTGGGAGGCCAGCCTCTTCGAGGAGCACGGCTTCCGCGACTTCAAGATCTCGGTCAAGCACAACGACCCCGTCGTCATGGTCCGCGCCTACGAACTGCTCGCCGAGAAGGGGGACTGGCCGCTGCACCTCGGCGTCACCGAGGCCGGGCCGGCCTTCCAGGGCACGATCAAGTCCGCCACCGCCTTCGGCGCGCTGCTCTCCCGCGGCATCGGTGACACGATCCGCGTGTCCCTGTCGGCGCCCCCGGTCGAGGAGGTCAAGGTCGGCATCCAGATCCTGCAGTCCCTCAACCTGCGCCCGCGCAAGCTCGAGATCGTCTCCTGCCCGTCCTGCGGCCGCGCCCAGGTCGACGTCTACACCCTCGCCGAGCGGGTCACGGCCGGTCTCGACGGTCTCGAGGTCCCGCTGCGCGTCGCCGTCATGGGCTGTGTCGTCAACGGCCCCGGTGAGGCTCGCGAGGCCGACCTCGGCGTCGCCTCCGGCAACGGCAAGGGCCAGATCTTCGTCAAGGGTGAGGTCATCAAGACCGTCCCCGAGTCCGAGATCGTCGAGACCCTCATCGAGGAGGCGATGAAGATCGCCGAGTCGATGGAGCCCGTCGAGGGCGCCGGAGCCAGCGTCACCGTCTCCTGAACCACGCGCACCCGATGGAACCCCTAGGGTGATCCCGTGTTGACGACCCGCAATGGAGTGCGCGTGCTGAGCGCCGCGGACGTCCCGGCGTTCACCGCGCTCGCCGAGCGCGACCCCGTCGTCAACGTGTTCGTCCTCCACCGTGCGTTCACCACCAACCTCGAGCCCCGCTGGCTCGGCGGTGAGATGTGGGGACGTTTCGACGGCGGGCACCTCGTCGCCGCCTGCCACGTCGCAGCCAACCTGGTGCCGGTGCAGGCCACACCCGAGGACGCGGCGGTGTTCGCGAGTCGGGCACTGGCCCGTCGGCGTACCGCCTCGACGATCGTGGGTCCCCAGCCTGCCGTGCGTTCGTTCTGGGGCGAGGTCGGCTCCGAGTGGGGACATCCCCGTGACATGCGCTGGGACCAGCGGCACCTCGCCATCGACACCGCGCCCGCGGTGGCGCCCGACCACGGCGTGCGCGCCAGCACGGCGGCCGACCTGGCCAGCCTCTATCCCGCCTGTGTCGCGATGTACACCGAGGAGGTCGGCGTCTCGCCGGAAGTCAGCGGGGGAGCCGACCTGTACCGCGCGCGCGTGCAGCAGTTGATCAACCGCTCGTGGTCCTTCGTCCGGTATGACGGCCGCGAACTGATCTTCAAGGCCGAGGTCGCCTGCGCGACCCCCCAGGCCGCACAGGTGCAGGGCGTCTGGGTGCCGCCGCACCGCCGCGGCGAGGGCATCGCCACGGCGGGGATGGCGGCGGTGGTGCAACAGGTCCGAGCCAGGATCGCCCCCACTGTGTCGCTGTACGTCAATGACTGGAACCACGCTGCGCGCCGCGCCTACGAACGAGTCGGGTTCGTGGAGACCGCCCGCTTCGCGACGGTCATGTACTGAGCAGGCAGCAAACCTCGGAGTCATCCGGGACATAGTCCCGACTCCTGGGGTTCCGCCCCGCTGCTGGCCTCCGCGCTGTCACGATGGCCGGTGGGACTGACGCGCCGCAGCGCGTCGGGGGAGAACTGGTGGAGGGACACACCGTGGCGCTGAGCCGTGCGACGACGCGAGCCGTGAGGATGACGAGCTGGGCCGCGCTGTTGACCATCGGCGTCGCTGCCGGCGTTCCCGCCGGACTGCCCGGTGCATCGGCATCCTCGATGCTGCAGCGCTCCACCTGCACGATCGTGGGTACGCCGGGTCCGGACGTCCTCGTCGGCACGCCCGGTCGCGACGTGATCTGTGGCCGCGGAGGCGACGACGTCATCTATGGCGGTGGCGGTGACGATGTCATCAACGGCGGACCCGGTGACGATGTCATCTTCGGGGGGCCCGGCAACGATGTCCTCAGGGGCGGACGCGGCAATGACACGCTGCGTGGCGGGCCCGGCGCCGATCGCCTGTTCGGTGGCGTGGGTGACGACGTGCTCCGCGGGGAGGCGGGCGCCGACACGTTGCGCGGCGGACCTGGCGCGGACCGGTTGTTCGGTGGCCCCGGAGCCGATCTGCTGTCGGGAGGGCGGGGCGATGACCGACTCAACGGCGGGAGTGGCACCAACGCGCTGCTGTGCGGGCCGGGCAATGACCAGACGACCCATGGGTCCGGCGACTCGGTCCACCGCACCTGCGGGAACGCAGCGCCCGTGACGCCGCCCGGCCCTCCGAGTCCGCCGACCCCGTCGGTGCTCAACCCGCCGGTTGCCTTCGATGACAGGGTCGTGACCGACGAGGACACCGCGCTCGATCTGCCGATCGCGGGCGTGGGAAGCCCGGTCGAGAACGACACCGACCCGGACGGTGACACCCTGACCGTGACCGCGGTGGCCGGTGCTGTGGGTGGAACGGTCTCCTTGAGCGGAAGCACCATCACCTTCACTCCGACTCCGGACCTGTGCGGCGCGGGCGTCGGTGGTT
>JASLDK010000356.1 GCA_030145945.1 Nocardioides sp. | reverse complement strand
TGGTCTTGATGGACATCCGGATGCCCGACCTCGACGGCATCGCCGCCACCAAGGCGCTGGTCGCCGCCGGGTGCGCGTCGCGGGTGCTGATCCTGACGACCTATGACCCGGACGAGTACGTCTACGACGCGCTGCTCGCCGGTGCTTCCGGCTATCTGCTCAAGACGGACAGCCCCGAACGACTGCTCGAGGGGATCCGTGCGGTCCACGCGGGGGAGTCGCTGTTCAGCCCGTCGGTGACGCGCCGACTGGTGGAGCGCTATGTCGAGACGCCGCCCCGGCCCGAACCGGGCGCCGCGCTGCCGCTGCTCACCGGTCGGGAGACCGACGTCCTACTGGCCGTCGCCGACGGACTCAGCAACGCGGAGATCGCTGCACGCCTCTACATCGGCGAGGGCACGGTGAAGACGCACGTCGCACGCATCCTGGCCAAGCACGGACTGCGTGATCGCGTGCAGGCCGTCGTGCTGGCCTACGAGAGCGGACTCGTCCGTGCGGCAGCGCCGGCGCCGGCGCCCGGCCGACGGGGGTCGAGATCGTGACGCCAGCCGCCCGGGGTCACGGTTCAGGCAGATGTCCGGCGAGGCTTCGAAAAGAATCCGGGAACTTCGTAACGTTCGTCACAATCCGGCGTTGACCGGTTAAGTTCGCATCGCCTGGGGGGGCGGTGGGCGAAGCCGCTGTTTCCATCGGGGAGTCGGTTGGATGCGTCGTTACTGGAAGGCCCTGCTCGGTCTGGCGGTCGTGGCGTCGACCGTGTGCCTCGGCCTGATCACTCCGGCGTTCGGAGACGGCTACACGCCGGCCGTCCCGACGTCCTGTCAGGTCAGTGCACGGGCAGGCGTCGTCGGTGAACGGGTCGGCGTGCGCATCGAGGTCCTCGCCTCGGGCACGAGTGCGCCCACCGGATCCATCGCCGTCACCTTCAGCCCGGGTGGGTCCCAGCGGGTCACCTATTCGGGCGCGCCCGTCACCGTCAAGGGCCCGAAGGCGCGGTCGGGGACGACGACGGTCGATGTGGTCTTCACGGCGAGTGACCCGAGCCGATACGCCTCCTGCACCGGCCATGCCGGGGTGTCCGCCGCCAAGGGAACGGGCGGCAAGTCGGCGACGCCGGTGAGCACCGGGCTGCCGAACACTGGTGGTCCGCATCTCGGGATCCTGCTTGCCGGCGCGGGTCTGGTGGTCGCCGGTGGTGGACTCGTCGAGCGGGGCCGCCGCAAGACGTGACACCGGCCGCTCCGTCGCGTTGGATGGAGCGGGGCATCCGGCAATCGGAGCCCTTCGAGGAGGGATCCGATGACCGACACCGACGCCCCCGGGGCCGAGCCCGCACGAGTACGCCGACGGCGTACCCGCCCCGACGGCGGTGCCGGTGACGATCGCCGCGGCTCTGCCGCGGGGGGGCGACGCATCACGTTCTGGATCGGCTGCGGTCTGATCGCTGCCGGTCTTGCGGTCCTCTGTTGGGTCGCCTGGCAGTTCTGGGGCACCAACTGGCAGTCCCACCGTCAGCAGGCCGACGTCCGCGCCGCCCTCGAGTCCGGCTGGGGCGATGGCCAGGACGTGGTGCGGACCGACTTCGGAAATGCGACCGCAATCGTCCACATCCCGCGCTTCGGCAAGGACTATGCGATGCCCGTTCTCGAAGGTTCGACTCCTGGCGTCCTCGCAGCAGGGATCGGGCACATGGAGAACACGGCCCAGGCAGGCGGGCAGGGCAACTACGCGCTCGCCGCCCACAGGGTCACCCATGGCGAGCCCTTCGCGGCGTTCCCCTCGCTGCGCAAGGGCGACAAGGTCATCGTCGAGACCCGTGCGGCGACCTACACCTATGTCCTGGACACGGGGGGTGAGGACCTGATCGTTCCGTTCACCCAGACCTGGGTGCTCGATGCCTCGCCGGCGAATCCGACCGGAGGAACCCAACCCCCCGCCGGGGTGGGTGACCACCTCCTCACGCTCCTGACCTGCTCGGAGATCTTCCACACCGACAACAGGTCGGTGGCCTTCGGACACTTGGTCGAGACCACTCCCACGGCCGCAGGCTGATCCACTAGCATCGTCACGTCACGGGTCGTCGAGCTCCCTCGTCGTCTCCGTTGCATGGGGAAATTCGTCCTAGGAGGACACGTGCTCAAGAAGTTCGTCGCGCCCATCGCGATGGCGTTGATGTTCGCACTCGCACCGCTCTCGGGTGCCCACGCCGACGGCTACACACCGAAGATTCCGACGACGACACAGATCACCGTGTTGTCGAACGCTGCCGGCAAGCCGGTCGAGCTGGCGGTCAGCGCGAGCGCCAACTATCCGACGCCGCCTGCGGGCAACATCGCGGTCACCCTCTCGGCGGCCGGAACCGCCGCTCGGGGTGCTCGGGTCCTTGCCATGAAGGCCGTCTTCTCCACGACGGTCCATTTCGTGGACAAGGCCGTTGTCGTCACCGGACCGGCGCTCCCCGAGGGCAAGTACGTCGCCACCGCGGCGCTCACCCCGGACAACCAGAATCTCTTCCTCCCGTCCAACAACCTCACTTTCACCTTCCGGGTCGGTGCCGAGGAAGTCGGTGGGAAGGTTGCGCACCCCGCTGCAGGTTCGGGATTGCCGAACACCGGCGGCCCTGACCTGATCTGGTTGCTGCTCGGAAGTGGCCTGGTCACGGCGGGAGCCGCAGGCGTCATGCTCAGCCGGCGTGGACTGCCGGCCGCTGTCTGATCGCACCGCTGCACCGTCGACTCCGGCCGTCCCCCTGGGGCGGTCGGAGTCTGTTTTCGTGGACTGTCGGGACCGGCGTCAGGGTGCGGGCCAGGTGGTGCTGCCGGCCATGCCGAGCGCTCGTGCCGGTCCCTGCCAGTTGGCCTGCATGTGCAGCCACGGCCGGGCGAACCACAAGAACCCGTCGACGTACTTCTTGGCGTCCTTCGACGTCTGCTTCGACAGGCCCCAGCGCCGGTCGCCGACATGGGAGGTGGGCGGGATGCCGAGGGTCACGCAGCCTCGACGGTCGGACGTGGAGCCGCACACGCGGGCGTTGTCGTTGACCCGGCCGTCCGCATCGACCTCGGGCCAGGTCATGCCGTTGCCGTTCTGTGCGGTGTCGACGACGAAGTGCACGCCCTTCACGCCCCGCTGACGCAGGATCCTCACCAGCTCCGTCCCATAGGCCACACTCTCCTCGGTGCCGACGTAGTGCGTCGCGTTGAGTGCGAAGCCCCGAGCATCGGCAATGCCGTTGGCCATCAGCAGATCGGCTGCCTGTGAGGCGCGCGGGGCGCCCACCTGCGGCGTGCTGCTCCAGTCCGCCGCGCCGGCATCCAGATAGACGCTGGTGTTGGGCTGCGCGGAGAAGGCCTTCACTGCGTGCTTGATCAGCGAGCTCGTCACGCCCCGGTTGGAGCACCACCAGAACGGCAGGTCGGGTTGCAGGACGATCGCCGCATGCTGCCGGCCGAGTGCCGCGGCAGCATTGCTGATCCATCGGCGGTACGCCGACTGGCTGGCGCCGGACGGTCCGCGACCGCACACGGCGTGCTCCCAGGGGTCCATCCGGAAGATCGCCAGCTGGACGAGGACCTTCCGGTTGCCGCCCGACGCGTTGGCGACGTAGTCGCGCACCACGGAGCCGATCTGTTCGGGGGAGCCGCTCCACGTGCCGAGCCAGAGCGCCTTGGGGCGCAGAGCGATCCGGCCCAGGCGTTGCTTCGTCGTACCGCCGGCGGACTCGTAGGCCGTCCAGGTCTGCTCGAGTCGTCCTCGGTAGACGCCCCAGCGGCGTTCGGCGAGCGGGTTCTTCAGGTTCTGGGTGTGCGCAGGTTGGGCCTTCTGCCACACCTCCTTGTCGCGGTGGTACGCGCGTCGCGGGGGAGCGGTGGGCGACGGCACGGGGACCGGGGTCACGGTGGGTAGTTCGGCCGCGGGGGTGGTGGGTGCTGTCGTGGGAGCTGTCGACGCGGGCGGAGCCGGCTTGGACGCCGCCTGCTCGCCACCGCCGCTGCAGCCGACCAGCGGCAGCACGAGGAGGGCGGCAGCGACGGCCGCCAGCCGTGATGTCCTGCGGTGCCTCGACACCGGCCGAGGGACAGGTCGAGGTCGGGCTCCCGAGTTCACCAGCACCGCGCCGACGCTACCTGCGCAAGCTCTAGACTGGAAAACAACCTCATCCCCGAGAAACGGAGGCCTCGATGCCCTCGCTGCGCTGCCCCTGCGACACCACCCTGCGTGCCGACACCGATGACGAACTGGTCGACAAGGTGCAGGCCCATCTGGCCGCCGAGCACCCGGGCCGGGAGTACAGCCGCGAGGAGATCCTCTTCATGGCGATGTGACCTCCGGGTCACCTCACCTGCAGGTCACACGATCCGGGGGATCTCGGACGCCTTGCCGGTGAAGGACGGCGTGCGCTTCTCCAGGAACGCCGCCACGCCCTCCTTCCCGTCGGCGATGCTCGTCCAGAACATGGCCAGGGAGTCGGTCAGGTGGGCCTCCAGCGGGTCGCCCGCTGCGCTGTTGCGATACATCATCTGCTTGGCCAGGCCCAGCGCGACGGCCGAGCGGTCCGTGACGAAGGAACGCGCCAGCGCGTACGCCGTCGGCAGCAGGTCGTCGGGCTCGTGGACGCTGCGCAGCAATCGTCCGGCGTACGCCTGCTCCGCGGTGAGGATGTCAGCGGAATAGACCCATTCGAGCGCCTGCTGGATGCCGACGATGCGGGGCAGGAACCAGGTCGAGCAGGCCTCCGGCACGATGCCGAGGCGACCGAAGACGAAACCGATCCGCGCCTTGGTCGAAGCCAGGCGCAGGTCCATGGCCAGCGTCATCGTGGCGCCGATCCCGACGGCCGGACCGTTGATCGCCGCGATCACCGGCTTCGGCAGTGCATGGATGGCCAGGGTGATCTTGCCTCCCGTGTCGCGGATGCCGTCGGCGAAGGGCGCGTCGTCGTACGCCGCCCGGAACTCCTCGGGTGTCGGCGACAGTGTCTCGTCCAGACCGAACACGTTGCCGTCGGCGGACAGGTCCATGCCCGCGCAGAACGCGCCGCCGTGGCCGGTGACCACGACGGCACGGACGGCATCATCGTGGGCATCGACGGTGAAGACCTGCAGCAACTCACGGGCCATGGTCAGGTTGAACGCGTTGAGAGCGTCGGGTCGGTGCAGGGTCAGCGTCGCGATGCCGTCGTCATCGACCTGCCAGGTCAGGGTCTCGAACATCAGAGGTCCTTCTTCGTCGGGGGAGCAGAGGTCAGTTGGCCAGGCCGGTGGCCGTGCACTGGGCGGGGGTGATGTCGGCGGTGCGATCCGCGGCGATGCGGGAGAAGAGCTGCTTGGCCCGGGCGCTGTCCCACGTCGTGTCCGCGCGGGCGAGCGGAACCGTGCAGGACTTCTCGACCTTGGTCATCGCGAGCGCCCACTTGCCGGCCGAGACCGGTCCGGTGGTGTCGCCGAAGCGGAAGAAGTCCGGGACCGCGGCGTTGAGCTTCCACCAGCGGAACGGGTTGATGACCGACCACGGCGTGAGCACCTTGTCGCCGACCGCCGCGATCACCTCGCGTTGCTGCTGGACGCGGGCCAGGTCGGAGATGGGGCTGTACTTGCGGGCCCGCGAATAGGCGAGCGCGGTCCGTCCGTCGGCCTCCTGACAGCCCTTCTTGACGTGGAGCCCTGACTCCTTGTCGTTGATCTTCTGCTTCGGGCAGATCTCGATGCCACCGACCGCGTCGACGACCCCGACGAGTCCGCCGAAGCCCACCTCGACGTACTCGTCGATCCGCAC
>JASLDK010000265.1 GCA_030145945.1 Nocardioides sp. | reverse complement strand
CCGCACCCGGTCGCGCATGGTGTCGAGGTAGCGGCCGTGGGCGCCGGCGACGATCCCGATCACGGGCGCCGTGATCGCCATCGGGAAGATGGTGCCGAAGGGCATCGCATAGAGCGGCCCGGTGTTGACGGCACGGCCGGGCGCCTGGAGCTGGTGCTGCTCGTAGTTGCGCAGCGCGCGGTGGGCGGGGACCAACACGTCGTCGACGACGATGTCGTTGCTGCCCGATCCGCGCAGCCCCATCGCGTCCCAGACGTCGACGATCGTGTAGTCCGTGCGCGGCAGCAGCATGGTCATGAAGTCCTGCGGCCGACCGTCGGCGTCGACCAGCAGACCGCCGAGAGTCGCCCAGGCAGCGTGGTCGCAGCCCGAGGAGAAGCTCCACCGTCCACTCAGCCGGAAGCCGTCCCGGACCCGGGTGATCGTCCCGACGGGGGCGTACGACGAGGCGACCAGCGTGTCGGGGTCGGCTCCCCAGACCTCACGCTGGGCTGCGTCGGGATATTGCGCGACCTGCCACGGGTGGCAGCCGACGACCCCGGCGACCCAGCCGGTCGAGCCGCAGGCGCCGGCGATCGCCCGCACCACCTCGTAGAAGTCGAGCGGATCGCCCTCGCGGCCGCCGTACCGGCTCGGTTGGAGCATCCGGAACACGCCGGCGCCGACCAGTTCGGCCATCGTCTCATCGGGGATCCGGCGTGCGTCCTCGGCGGCGGATGCACGCTCGGCGATCCCGGGGAGCAGTTCTTCGACGGCGTTGAGGACCTCGTTGCTCACGTCGGGATGCTACTGCCGGCACCGAAGGGTGGTGGCTGGTCGTTCCCGGCCAGCAGGAGAGCGCTTCCCACACGGGACCGGACTCCGTCAGAGTGCGGGGATGGATGCCCAGGAACAGCTCGTCGACCGCGTGGCCCGGCTCGAGGCCGTCGCGGCGATCAAGGCCCTCAAGCACCGCTACCTGCGCGCCTGCGACGCCAAGGACCCGGTCGGCTTCCGCGCCGCCTTCGTCCTCGACGGTGCCGTGCTCGACTACGGTGACCGGATCGGCAGGTTCGAAGGTGTCGATGCGCTGGTCGGGGTCTTCGAGGCCATTGCGTTGCGCAAGGTCGAGGGGAGGTACGTCGTCCTCGACATGCACCACGCCCTGCACGCCGACATCGACGTGGTCAGCGCCGCCGAGGCGACCGGCCGTTGGACGCTGCGGTTCCGTCAGGTCGACCTGGTCGCCCGGGTGGAGCGCGTCAGCGCGATCGAGTACGACGACGGGTACGCGCTGCAGGACGGCGGATGGCGCATCGCACGCTCGGCCGTCACGACCCTGTGGACCCTCGAGCAACCGCTGGTCGACGGCTTCGCGGTCAGCGGGTCGCTCCTGTGAGCGCCGGACGGATCGCGCTCGTCACCGGCGGCAGCAGGGGCGTGGGGCAGGGCATCGCGGTCGGTCTCGCCGAGGCCGGCTGGACCGTCGTGATCTCGGGTCGTGATGAGCGCCGGCTGGCCGCGACCGTGGCGCGGATCGAGGCGTGCGGCGGCCGCGGCAGTGCCCACACCTGCCACCACGAGAACGATGCCGAGGTCACCGCGCTGGTGCGGGACGTCGTCGACCAGGAGGGCCGACTGGACCTGCTGGTCAACAACGTGTGGGCCGGGCCGCGGATGAACCACGTGCGCCCCGAACGGTTCTGGGAGCGACCCCTGGACGACTGGGACAGCCTGGTCGGGCTCGGTCTGCGCGCCCACTTCGTCGCCACCCATGCGGCCGCACCCGTGATGGTTGCGCAGGGGAGCGGCCTGGTGGTCAACGTCTCCTCGGTCGGCGCCCGGGCCTACCTGCACTCCACGCTGTACGGCGTGGCCAAGGCCGGCCTCGACAAGATGACGCAGGACATGGGGTTCGAGTTGCGCGATGCCGGCGTCACGGTGCTCTCGCTGTGGCCCGGCCTGGTGCGCACCGAGCAGTTGCTCGCCAGCGGCCTGGAATCCATCGCCGGCGTCCCCGTGTCCGACGCGGAGACCCCTGAGTTGCAGGGGCGTGTCGTCGCCGCGCTCGCGGCGGATCCCGCCGTCCACCAGCACACGGGTACGACGGTCGTCACCGCCGAGGCCGCCGCGGCGTACGGCATCGCCGAACCGGACGGGGGAGTGCCCGTCTCGCCGCGGGTGATGTTCGGCCTCGCCTGAGGGCATCGCCGACGCGCCGCACGGTGGCGTCTGCTGCTCGCCGACGAGCTCCGGCTCAGGCCCGGAAGCCGCCGAGGAACAGTGAGGCCATGAGGTCGGCGAAGTCCGCGGTGGACCATGCGGACCGGTTGGGCCAGTGCATCGTGGCCCACAGGGTGTCGCGCAGGGACCGGTAGAACACCTCGCCGGGGACGTCGTCGCGGAACACGCCGGTGGCGACGCCCTCGGCGATCGCGACCTCCCAGTAGCGGCGTACCTCGCGGGACTGGGCGGCGATCGTCTCGTCCAGTCCGTGCTGGCGCAAGTAGGGACGGTCGCGCTGATAGATCCGGGTCGCGTGCGGATGGCTGTCGATGCACTCCAGGGTCGCCCGGACCAGGCCGCGCACGGTCTCCTCGGGTGAGGTCGAGGCGGCGGCGACCGCCGCGAAGGAGCGGTTGATCTGCTCCATGAAGTCGGCGAGCACCTCACGCACGATCTCGTTCTTCGACGAGAAGTGGTGGTAGAGGCTGCCGGACAGCACGCCGGCGGACTCGCCGATGTCGCGAACCGTGGTCGCGGCGACGCCGCGCTCGGCGAACATGGCCGCCGCGACGGCCATGATCTCGTCGCGCCGCCCACTGATCGTGCGCGCCATGGATGCCTCCTGTCCCGGGCGGTCGGCGACCGCCCCGGGACGCGATTGTGGCCCACGACGGCTCCGTCCGCCGAGTTCCGGCGTCCGCTGGGCGGGAGTTCGGCGCGCGTCGTACCGCCCATCGGGGGGATGGTTGGACGCGTAAGGGGAGCGGTGCTACGGTCATAAACCAAGCGCTTGCTCAAGAACAGGAAGGCGGGAGAGGACGGCCGATGGAAGAGCTCGAGGCCCGGATGAGGCAGTTCGTCGGGGAGGTCGCGGAGCCCCCTCGGGTGTCCCGGTACGCCGTCAACGAGGCGATGATCCGCAACTGGGTGGAGGCGCACGACGACCTCAACCCCGTGTACGTCGACCGGGAAGCGGCTCGCGCCACCGGCCGCGACGACGTGATCTGCCCGCCGGCCATGGTGACCACCTGGGTGATGCAGGGCTACCGCCGTTGGCGACAGGTCCAGGCGCTGCGGGCCGAGGGCGTCCAGGAGGACCACGCCTACTCGCGACTGCTCGCCCTCCTCGACGAGCACGGATTCAGCTCCGTGGTCGCGACGGCACAGGAGCAGGAATACGTCCGCGAGCTGACGCCCGGCACCCGGGTCACCTGCCACTTCACCATCGAGGACATCTCCCCGATCAAGCGCACCGGACTCGGCAACGGCTGCTTCATCACCCTGCGCAAGCGGTACGTCGACCAGGCCGACCAGCAACTTGTCGACGAGAAGTTCGTGATCCTCCGCTTCGACCCGACCACGAAGGACGCACCCAAGGAGCCCGCGGCATGAATGACACCCCCCACGAGCGGCGTACGGCGGTCCCCGGCCTGACCGTCACCCAGGACAACGAGTTCTTCTTCGCCGCCGCCCGCGAGGGCCGGCTGGAGATCCAGCGGTGCACCGACTGCGCCACCCTGCGCCACCCACCAGCCCCGTCGTGCGCCTCCTGCCGCTCCTTCAACTGGGACACGGTGACCGCCACCGGCCGGTGCACCCTGCACAGCTGGACCGTGGTCCACCACCCGCAGGACCCGGCCTTCACCTACCCCCTCGCCGTGGGACTCGTCGACCTCGAGGAGGGCACCCGGCTCGTCGCCGACATCGCCGGTGTCGACCACGCCGACCTCCGACTCGGACTGGAGCTCGAGATCGGATTCGCCGAGCACGCGCACGGCGAGCTGCTGCCCCAGCTGCGCCCGGCCGGCACGAAGGAAGGTGCCCGATGAGCGCCGCTGCTCCCGGACCGACAGTCGGCGACGTCCTGCCCGAGCTGGCGCTGCCGCTCGACCGGACCACCATCGTCGCGACCGCGATCGCCAGCCAGGACTTCGAGGACGTGCACCACGACCCGAGCAAGGCCTACGAGCGCGGCACCCCCGACATCTTCATGTCGATCAACTCCACCAACGGCTTCCTGGACCGCTACGTGAGCGACCTGTTCGGCCCGGCGACCCGGATCCGCAAGGTGGCGCTGCGCCTCGGCGTACCGAACTTCCCCGGCGACACGATGACGTTCTCCGGTGAGGTCGCCGAGGTGAGCGACGCCGGCGTGGTGCTGAAGGTCGTCGGCCGCAACGCCCGCGGCCCGCACGTCACCGCCACCGTCACCCTCGACAACCCCAACGGAGGCAACCTGTGAGCAACAACTTCTCCGGCGGCGCCGCGATCGCCGGCATCGGTGCGACCGAGTTCTCCAAGAACTCCGGACGCAGCGAGTGGCAGCTGGCCTGCGAGGCCGTGCTCGCCGCCCTCGAGGACGCCCAGATCGGGGTCGAGGAGGTGGACGGTTTCGCGCTGTTCACGATGGAGACCAACCCGGAGATCGCCGTGGCTCGCGCGCTCGGCATCCCGGAGCTCACCTTCTTCAGCCGGATCCCGCACGGCGGCGGTGGTGCCTGCGCTCCCGTGCAGCAGGCCGCCCTGGCCGTCACGTCC
>JASLDK010000216.1 GCA_030145945.1 Nocardioides sp. | reverse complement strand
TCATCCCGCTTCGTCTGCTCGTGGCTCGCCACACGCGTCGCGTCGGGCGCTACATGTTGCTTGGCATGGTCACCACTGTGGTCGTCGTGGTCAGCGTGGCAGGCGCGGTCGTGTGGTTCCTGCTCAGCAAGGACGCGTGATGTCCGACCAGTCCAGCGGTCAGCCGCGCACCCTTCCCCTCGTCCTCGCCGAACCACGCGGACGCAGGAAGCCGCCTCGCCACCTAGCCGACCTGACGCCCGCCGAACGCAAGGACGCGCTGGCCGAGATGGGGCTGCCGGGGTTCCGTGCCAAGCAGGTCGCGACCCACTATTTCTCGCGGCTGGTCGACGATCCCAGCCAGATGACGGACCTCCCGGCCGCGCAACGCACCGAGCTGGTCGAGGCGCTGTTGCCCGATCTGATGACGGCCCTGCGCACCTCGGAGGCCGACAAGGGCACCACCCGCAAGACGCTGTGGAAGCTCTTCGACGGCTCGCTCGTCGAGTCGGTGCTGATGCGCTATCCGGGGCGGACGACGATGTGCGTGTCCAGCCAGGCCGGTTGTGGCATGGCGTGCCCTTTCTGCGCGACCGGCCAGGGCGGTCTGCAGCGCAACATGTCGACGGCTGAGATCGTGGAGCAGGTCATCGCCGGTGCCCGCTCGCTGGACCGTGACGAGGTGCCGGGCGGCAAGGGCCGCGTCAACAACATCGTCTTCATGGGCATGGGCGAACCCCTGGCCAACTACAAGGCGGTCGTGGGCGCCGTACGCCGCCTCACCGAGCCGGCGCCCGACGGCTACGGCATGTCGGCTCGCGGCATCACCGTCTCCACGGTCGGTCTGGTGCCGCGGATCAAGCAGTTGGCCGACGAGGGCATTCCGGTCACCCTCGCGCTCTCGCTGCACGCCCCGGACGACGAACTGCGCAACACCCTCGTCCCGATCAACACGCGCTTCTCCGTCGCTGAGACCGTGGACGCGGCCTACGAGTACTTCGCCAAGACCAAGCGGCGGGTCTCCATCGAGTACGCCATGATGCGCGACATCAACGACCAGGCCTGGCGCGCCGACCTGCTCGCCGACGTCCTCAACGAGCGCGGGCACGGCTGGGTGCACGTCAACCTCATCCCGCTCAACGAGGTCCCCGGCTCGCAGTTCACCCGCTCCCGCGACGCGGACCTGGACGAGTTCGTGCGCCGCCTCGAGGCCAAGCACGTCTCGACGACGATCCGCGACACGCGGGGGAGCGAGATCGACGCCGCCTGCGGGCAGTTGGCCGCCTCCGGCGACTGAGAGCCGCCTCGTGGCGTTCCTGGGAGCCGGCGACAGGTTGCCGGCGCGTCCGACGCGGATCCTGGTGAGCGGTACGTCGGGCTCCGGCAAGTCGACGTTGGCCCGGACGATCGCCGACGCCCTCGCTCTGCCCTACACCGAGATCGACGCACTGTTCCACGGAGCCGGCTGGGTGGAGAGGCCGGAGTTCATGGCCGACGTACGAGCGATGCTCGCCGGGCCGGGTTGGGTCACCGAATATCAGTACGACGCCGCGCGTCCGCTGCTGGTCGAGCACTGCGACCTGTTCGTGCAGCTGCTGTTTCCGCGGTGGCTGGTGATGGGTCGCGTGATTCGCCGAACGGTACGACGATCGCTGCTGCGCGAGCGGTTGTGGAACGGCAACGTGGAGCCGCCGCTGTGGACCTTCTTCACGGACAGGGACCACATCGTGCGCTGGGCATGGCGGACGCACGGGCGAGGTCCGGAGCGCGTGGCTGACGTCGCCGCGGCCCGGCCCGACCTGGACGTCGTGGTGCTGCGCTCGCCGCGCGAGGCGCGGCGATGGGTCGAGCGACTCCAGTGATGTGCTGAGGCCTCACCTGGTGAGGCCCCAGCACATCACTGATCCGGTCAGCGCACCCGGAGCCTGGCCGGTCGGCTGACCGGGCCGGTGCCGCGGGCGTTGATTGCTGCGACTTGGATCCGATAGCTGCCGGGCTTGAGGTTCTTCAGCGCCGTCTGCGCCGCACCGGCGTCGACCGCTTTCACCCGACGCAGCTTGCCCTTGCTGCGCAACGTCACGGTGTAGCCGGTGATGGGACTGCCGCCGTCACTCGGCGCGGTCCAGGACACCAGAGCGCGGTGCCCCGTGCTGCTGGGCGTGGCCGACAAGGCGCTGATCCGACCGGGGACCGTCGCGAGCGCGCCGGCGCCACTGCTCGCGCCCGTGACCGGCGTACTGAATCCAGGAGGAGCGGCGACCAGCAACTCGACGTTGCGATCGTCCGGGGTGCCGAGACCGGCGCCGTGGTCGTGCCAGTCGTTGGCGGCGAGTTCGCGGGCCAGTCCGGCGAGCTGGGTCTCGTCGGCGATGCCGATGCCCGTGGATTCTGGGCCGGCGTGGTCGACCATGGTCGTGAAGATCGACAGCGTGCCGTCCCGGTTGTCGGCGACCTCGATGATCCGGGCCTGCTGCGGCCAGTCGATGTGGGAGGCGGTGGTGATCTCCCACAGTCCGCCTCCGCCGGCGCGGCGGCGCGGGGTGATCTTGTTGGCGTGGGTGTGTCCGTTGACCCAGGCAATGACCTGGGGGGCCGCGAGCAGCGCTGCGAGCACCTTGTCGCCCGTCACCCGCATCTCGGCCTCGCCGCCCGTGAGGATCAACGGATTGCCCATGGTGTCGGAGGTGTGGTGGCTGAAGACGAGGACCACCTTGTCGGTCGAGGCGGCGAGCAGTGAGGTCAGCCAGGCGAACTGGGTCGGGTCGAGCGAGCCGTCGGAGTAGCCGTTCGGGTTGACGGTGTCGAGGACGATGAACCGGAACCGGCCGTTGTCGAAGGTGTAGTACGCCGTGCCCTTCTGCCGGTTCGTCTCGGTGAACCCGTGGCCGAGTGGCGCGCCGCCGAGCGCGAAGTGCTGTTCGACGACCTGCTTGCGGCTCAACAGGCGGCGGTTGGCGTCAGGAGTCACCTGGCGTACGCCCGGGTTGAGCAGGCCCAGCAGGTTGCCGATCAGACCGTTGAGCAGGCCGGCCGGATCGGTCGTCAACTGCTGAAGGAGTTGCTGGGGGTCGAGGCCCGCGGGAGGGGAGACGATCTTCGCCGAGCCGGTGGCGATCGCATTCAGCGGGATGGTCGCGCTGGGGAAGTTGCCCTGCACCAGGCCGTCGTGGTTGCCGAAGACCGAGTACCACGGCATACGGAGACCCTCGGCGGTGAACGGCCGGCGGGCCGCATCGAGCAGCCCGGGCACCACAGGGAGGCCGTACTCCTTGCGGGGGTTGTCGACAGGTCGTCCGGCAGGCGCGCCCTCGGGGTGCCAGTAGGCGACGTCGTACGTCAGGCCGGTGCTGTCGGCAACGCCCTCCCACTTGTTGAGGTTGCCGGAGTCGACGCGGACCGTCCCGCCGTTGAGGGTGGTGATGTTCCACTGCACCTCGTTGAGCTGGGAGTTGTCGGAGTTGTCGCCGGTCTGGATCGCGAGCGCGAACGGTACGCCGGTCACCGGGCCGCTGCCGATCTCGTTGATGGCGCGCACCATGGCGTTGGCGACGTGACCGGTGAGCATCTCCTGCGGGCGGTATGCCGACGAGAACAACCCGGGCAGGGGGAGCGGACCCGGGTCGTTGAGTCGGTCGGTCCACTCCAGGCGCAGTGGGGACTGGGCATCGACGATGTGGACGTCGCTGAGCTGGACGAACGAGATCAGGCCCGTGCGGCGGGTCGACCGGCCGGCGTCGCTGAGCACGCCGAGTGCGGTGCGGGCGAGGTGCGGCTCGCCGGGGCCGGCGATCACCGGGCGATAGCCCTTGGCTCCGGCCGGTCCCTTCGCGAACGTGCGACCCAGGGTCCCCATCGCGGCGGTCGCGGCGGAGGCCGCCGAGTGCAGGGCGCTCGGCAGGACGGTCGCCGCTGCGGCGAGACCCCCGGCAGCGATCGCGTTCCGGATGAGGTTTCGGCGAGTGATCTCCACGATCGGGCAACGACGGGGATGCGTGCCGG
>JASLDK010000176.1 GCA_030145945.1 Nocardioides sp. | reverse complement strand
GGAGAAGGGCGGGGTCTACGTCCTCGACGAGCCCACCACCGGCCTGCACCTGGCCGACGTGGCCAACCTGCTGGGTCTGCTCGACCGGCTCGTCGAGGCCGGCAAGTCGGTCATCGTGATCGAGCACCACCAGGCCGTGATGGCCCACGCCGACTGGATCATCGACCTCGGCCCCGGGGCCGGACACGACGGCGGCACGGTCGTCTTCGAGGGCACCCCCGCGGATCTGGTGGCGAAGAGGTCGACACTGACCGGCGAGCACCTGGCGGCGTACGTCGGTGCCTGAGGTGCCGTACGTCGTCGCCGTGTGTCGCGAGCAGATGCACCGGTTCAGCAAGGAGTCCGTCCCCGAGATCCGGTTGATCGAGGGCATGGGCGTCGTTGGTGACGCCCACGCCGGGACACTCGTGCAGCACCGCTCCCGCAAGAGCCGCAACCCCAACCAGGTCAACCTGCGCCAGGTGCACCTCATCCACGAGGAGCTGCTGGTCAAGGCGCGCGCGGCCGGGCACGACGTCGGCCCGGGCAGCCTCGGGGAGAACGTTCTCACCCGCGGCCTCGACCTGCTCGGCCTGCCCACCGACACCCGCCTGGAGATCGGAGACACGGTCCTGCGGGTCACCGGCCTGCGCAACCCCTGTCGCCAGATCAACGAATTCTCGACCGGCCTCCTCAAGGTCGTCGTCGAACGCGCCGACGGGCGGGCGTCGGCGTCCGATGTCGGACTGGGTCCGACCGGCGGCGCCGACAACATCGACGGCTCCCCGATCCGGCGACTGGCGGGCGTCATGGCGGTCGTGGAGCGCGGTGGCGTGATCCGGCCCGACCAGCCGATCGTCGTACGACTGCCGGAGGGGCCGACGACCCCGCTCGCACCTGTCTGATGCGATCGCGCGCAGTTCGCCGCTGAAGCGACTCCACCCAGTGAGTCGAATTTGCGTCATGTGACTGGAATTTCACCCACATGACCTAGAATCGAGCCATGGATTTCGATCAACCCTTCGGCGGAATCGTTCCCGGTGCCCGCGGCGCGGTGCTGGCCGCACTGCTCCGCACCGGCGGCGCACTGACCGGGCGCCGCGTGCACTCGCTGGTCAGCGACCAGCACAGCCTGAGCGCCGTCCAACAGGCACTCCGCGATCTCGAGCGCCTCGGCCTCATCACGACACAGATCGTGGGACGCGCTGGTGTTCATCGGATCAACGAGCAGCACGAAACGATCCCCCACCTGCGGGCGCTACGAAGTCCGCTCGAGATGCTCAAGCGAGTCGCCGCATCGACTGTCACGGGTGCTGACGCCGTCGTGGTCTTCGGCTCTGTCGCCCGAGGCGAGGCACATGCCGACAGCGACGTCGACCTGGTCGTCATCGCCGATCAGAGTTGGGACGGTCGCGCCGATCTCGCCCAAGCGGTTCATGAGCGCTTGGGCAACGACTGCGACGTGCTCCACCTGACACCCGAGCAATTCACACTCCCTGTTGCGGAGCGCGAGCCCGTCGTTGCCGAGATCGTGCGTGACGCGATTGTTCTCATCGGGGAGATGCCGCGCCCATCTCGCAAGGCAGCGTCATGACAGCCGAAAGCCTCAACTACGCGCGGCGATACCACCGCAAGGCGCGGGACTACCTGGACTCGGCCCAGGACAATCTTGACCTCGAGCGCATGACGCCCGCCGCGGGAGATGCGATCCACGCCGGCATCAGTGCCAAGGACGCGATCGTCACGGCACTGACCGGGGCGACCACCAGGAGCAAGAACCACGCGAAGGCAGCCGGAGAACTGCGCTCAGCCATGGCGGGGCGAACAGACGCTGCGACCGCAGAGCGAGCATTGCGTGAACTGATCGCGATGAAGGGCGAGGTCGAGTACGGCACGAAGGTTCCCACGGCCACGCAGGCAACGTCGTTGGTACGGCGCGCACGCGGACTCGTGGAGATCGCCGAGGAAATCGTCCACGGTCTTTGAGACCTGCCCACCTGCTCCGGTCTAACTCCAGTCGGTCGTCGCGTCCGGGTCGCCTTCTACACCGGCGTCGCGCGCGGCCGCCGAGATCTTCTGCGCCAGGTCACGGTCGGCCGTCGTCAGCGAGCCGGTGTCGTGGGTGGTCAGGTGCACGGCGAGGGACGGATAGCCGAGCTTGAGATCCGGGTGGTGGTTGGCCGCCTCGGCAAGGTCACCGATCGCATTCGTCAGCGCGAGGCCCTTGACGAAGCTGCCCGTGCGGAACACGGCGTACGCATGCTCGCCGGTGACCCGCCAGTCGGCCAGGCCCTCGGCGTTGCTGAACTCCTCGGCAGTGATCTGTTCGTAGCCCATGGTTCGACCGTACGCCGACCGCCCAGCGGTCCCGGATCAGCCGGCGTGCACGTGGGGGCGTCGCCGGGGGTCGGGCTCGGCGCGACGGATCACCTCGCGGGTCAGCGGGGCGACCTCGCCGCTGCCGAACAGCAGGAAGCGCGCCATCTGCGGGACCGGGCTGCCCTCGGTCCACTCGAAGTACATGTGGGGGCGCACGCCGGCCCGTTCGCGCAGGTCGAGCAGCAGGGCGGCGAGCGCGTTGGGAATCGTGGCTGCGTGCACCGTCAGCACGCGGTACTCCTTGTGCATCACCGATCCCGTGACGACGACGCGGCTCTCGAAGTCGGAGTAGTCCTCGACGACCACCTCGACGAACAGCAGGTCCCCTCCGCTGGGGAGTTCGTGGGCGTCGACGATCTTGCGGACCTTCGCTCGATAGGCGCCCGCGTCGTGGTGCAGCGGGTCGTGCGCGACGAGCCGGAGGGTACGCCGAGCACAGTCGCGGATGAACGCGTCCGCCTTGGCGTCGTACTCGATCTCGGTGGTGCGCAGCTCGAGCGACCGGGTCATGCGCGACAGCAGGGAGACCGCGACGATCGCGGCGATGAAACAGGCGCCGATCTTGACGCCGTCCGGACGCTCGATGACGTTGTCGACCGTCGTGTAGACGAACACCGCGGAGATGAGGGTGAACGCGATCGTCCAGCCACGCTCGCGGGCCTTGCGGGCAGCCAACGCCACGGCCACGCTCGCCGAGGTCATCAGGACCAGCACGCCGGTGGCGTAGGCGCCGCCCTGCGCATCGACGTTGGCATCGAAGATCCACGTGATCACGAAGGCGGTCACGGTGAGGACGCACACGAGCGGTCGTACGGCGCCCGCCCACTCCGGCGCCATGCCGTAACGCGGCAGGTAGCGCGGGATCAGGTTGAGCATGCCAGCCATCGCGGAGGCGCCTGCGAACCAGAGGATCAAGATGGTGGAGACGTCGTACACGGTGCCGAATCCGTCGCCGAGGAACTGGTGGGCGAGATAGGCCAGCGCGCGGCCGTTGGCGCTGCCGCCCGTCTCGAACTCCTTCGCCGGGATGAGCAGCGTCGTCACCAGGCTCGAGCAGATCAGGTAGACGCTCATCATGATCGCGGCCGTGGTGAGCAGGCGCTTGGTGTTGCGGATGCGTACGGCGGGCCGCTGGGGGTCGTCGCCCGGCGCACCTGCGACGTGCGGCATCACGGCCACACCCGTCTCGAAACCGGACATCCCGAGCGCGAGCTTCGGGAACAGCGTCAGCGCGACCGCGATCATCAGCGCGACGTTGCCGTGTTCAGCGGTGAGTGCCGAGGTCCAGTCGGTGACGACGTGTCCGTTCTCCAGCACGTGCACGGCGGCGACGACGATCACGACCGCGTTCAGCACCAGGTAGACGCCGACCAGCCCGACCGCGAGGCTGATCGCCTCGGTGAATCCCTTGAGGAAGACCCCGCCCAGCAGGGCGATCAGACCCAGGGTGATCCACAGCTGCTGACCGTGCAGGAACGCCGGGACGTGCGGGTTCTCCACGACGTGCGCGCTCGCGTCGGCGGCCGACAGGGTGATCGTGATGATGAAGTCGGTCAGCGCGAAGCCGAGCAGCGCGAGCACGAACAACTTGCCCCGCCACCCGACCAGAAGCCGCTCCAGCATGGCGATCGAGCCCTGTCCGTGCGGGCTCTCGGCGGCAACTCGGCGATAGACCGGGAGTGCCCCGAGCAGGGTCAGCAGGACGAGCACGACGGTCGCGAGCGGGCTGAGCAGTCCGGCGGCCAGGAAGGCGATGCCCGGCTGGTAGCCGAGGGTTGAGAAGTAGTCGACGCCGGTCAGGCACATGACCTGCCACCACGGACGCGGACGCTCCTGATGGACGACGGTCGTCGAGGCGGGGCCTGCCGAAGGTCCCGGCGTGTTCGCGGGTGCGTCGATGGACGTGCTGGTCACCTCTCCATGCAACCGGTCGCAGGGGCTGTTCGGGGGCTGCCTAACGCGATCCTGACAACTGCATGGACCCCGTCAGGATCCCGTCAGGACGGGCCGTTCGTGCTGATCGGCGGACTTCACTGGCACCGTGACCACCTCGTCGCTGCACCGAACGTCGACATCGCCGCACGCGCGCATGCTCGACGAGACGGGGGTGCGATGGGGCGTCGCCGGCGGCACCCTCTTCGTCGGTGCCGCGGTCTGCGCCGTCGTACCGCTGTCCGGTGGGACAGGTGTGCTCGCGCTGCTCGTTCTCACCATGGCCTGGTGCCGGGTGTTGCCGAGGGCGTACGGCGTCGCACTCGCCGTTGCCGGTTGGGCGTTCGCGACGGGATTCGCAATGAATCGGTACGGCGAACTCACCTTCACCCCGGGCGATCTCGCCCGTCTCCTCCTGTACGTCGGCGTGGCCGCTCTGGTCGCGAGAGCACAATGTCCTCCGTGAGCAGGAGCCTGAGTCGGCCGCGTCGAACGTGGGGCTTCGTCGTGGCCGTGGCGGCTCCCCTGCTGCTCGTTCCCCTGCTGGTGCCGCTGCGCGACCACCTCAACCTCGCCAGCGATGTCGCGCTCCACCTTGTCGTCGTGGTCGCCTCCGCCCTCGTCGGCGGCCGCGCCCCGGCGCTGGTGACGGCCGTGCTCAGCGCCGGGTTGCTGAACTTCTGGTACACCCCGCCGTTCCACACCTTCGCCATCCGCGACGCCAACAACCTGGTCGCCCTGGTCGCGTTCGTGGTGGTCGCGATGATGGTCGGTTGGGTGGTCGACCTGGCTGCACGACGGGCGGCGGCCGCCGCGGCGGCAGCGGAGATCGAGGCCGCAGACCGGATTCGTACGGCGCTGCTGGCCGCCGTCGGACACGACCTCCGGACGCCGCTGGCCGTCGCCAAGGCATCCGTGTCGGGGTTGCTGAGCGACGACGTCGCCGTGTCCGCCGAGGACAGGGATGACCTTCTCGCGACCACCGACGATGCCCTCGACCGTCTCGCGGGGCTCGTGGACAACCTGCTCGACATGAGCCGACTCCAGGCCGGCGCGATCCCGGTGCGGTTGCGACCGGTGGCCTTCGGCGACGTGCTGGCCTCCGCCCTGGACGACCTCGGTGTCGCGCCGCGGGGGGCCGTGCTCGAGCTGCCGGACGACCTGCCCGCGGTGACCACCGATCCGGGGCTGCTCGAACGTGTCCTCGTGAACCTGCTCGCCAATGCGCAGCGCTTCAGTCCACCGGACCGGCCGCCGCTGGTGCGGGCCGCGGCGGAGTCGCAGCGCCTCGTCGTCGAGGTGGTCGACCACGGACCAGGGATCCGGGCCGGGGACGAACACCGGATGTTCCGGCCCTTCCAGCGTCTGGGCGACACCGACAACGCGACCGGCATCGGGCTCGGGCTCGCCGTGGCGCGCGGCCTGACCGATGCCGTCGGCGGCGACCTCACCCCGGAGCCGACGCCGGGTGGTGGGCTCACGATGCGGCTCACCCTGCCCACGGAGGCGGTTTCATGAGCGTCATGAGCGTCGTGGGAAAGGTGCTGGTCGTCGACGACGAGCCGCGGATCGTCCGCGCGCTCGGCATCCACCTGCGGGCCCGAG
>JASLDK010000149.1 GCA_030145945.1 Nocardioides sp. | reverse complement strand
TGATGAGGATCGCGCGGGTGCGGAAGTCGGGGTCGTCGTTGTCCGCGACCTTGGCGATGATGGCCTTGATCGACTCCGCCTCGATCCGGGCCTGGGCGGGGTCGTAGACGCCGCAGGGCAGATCGCAGTGGGCGGAGACCTCGACGGTGGGTGCAACGAACGCTGCGGTCAGACGGGAGAACATGCTGGTCCTCTCAGGGTGGGTGAGTGGGAAACGTGCTGACTGCGACACTACTCGTCATGGAGGGCTCGGCAACGGGAGGTCGACGTCGGCGGTTGGGTCTCGCCGTCGTACGGGGTCGCTCGATGCTCCCGACCCTGCGGGCGGGGGACCGGCTCCTCGCCGTCCACGGAGCGCCTGTCTCGGCGGGACGCATCGTGGTCGCGCGGTTCGTCGACGGCACCCTCGCCGTCAAGCGAGCCACCGAACGCCGAGACGCTGGTTGGTGGTTGCTCAGCGACAACCCGGCCGAGGGCGTCGACTCCCGGCATCGCGGCGTCGTTCCCGACGAAGCGGTCGTGGCCGTCGTACGCGCTCGGCTCTGGCCGCGACCCCGCCTGCTGTGAGGAGACTCCTGTCATTGCTCGGTCGGCCGTGTGACAGGATGGACGACCGTGGCTGACGTCGTTTCCTCCTCCCACCCGCGTGCGGGTGAGCCCGTCTTCGATCTCCATGTCGGCGGGAAGATGGCGACCGTACCCACCGCCGACGTGAGCAGTCGCGACCAGCTGTCGCTGGCCTACACCCCCGGGGTGGCCGAGGTGTGCGAGGCGATCGCCGCGGATCCCGAGATGACCCGCCACTACACATGGGTCCCCAACACGGTCGCGATCGTCAGCGACGGTACGGCGGTCCTGGGCCTCGGCGACATCGGTCCCGCCGCGGCCATGCCGGTGATGGAGGGCAAGGCCGTCCTGTTCAAGCAGTTCGGTGGAGTCGACGGCATCCCGATCTGCCTGGCCACCACCGACGTCGAGGAGATCATCGAGACCGTCGTCCGGCTCGCGCCGAGCTTCGGTGGAATCAACCTCGAGGACATCTCGGCGCCGCGCTGCTTCGAGATCGAGGACCGTCTCAAGGAGGCCCTCGACATCCCCGTCTTCCACGACGACCAGCACGGCACGGCCGTTGTCACGTTGGCGGCGCTCGTCAACGCTCTCAAGCTGACCGGCCGTAGCGCCGACACCACCCGCGTCGTCATCTCCGGGGCAGGCGCCGCCGGCGTCGCGATCGCCAAGATCCTGCTGGCCGCCGGCATCAAGGACATCGCGGTGACCGACCGCAAGGGCGTGGTCAGCTCGGACCGGACCGACCTCACGCCGTCGAAGAAGGCCCTGGCGGAGCTGACTGCCGACCAGTGCGGTCGTCGCGGCACGCTCGCGGAGGCCTTCGACGGCGCCGACGTCTACATCGGCGTCTCCGGCGGGACCGTGCCGGAGGAGGTCGTCGCCACGATGGCCGACGACGCGATCATCTTCGCGATGGCCAACCCGAATCCCGAGGTCCACCCCGAGGTCGCCCACCGGCATGCACGGGTGGTGGCGACCGGCCGCTCCGACTTCCCCAACCAGATCAACAATGTGCTCGCCTTCCCGGGCATCTTCAGGGGGGCCTTCGACGTGCACGCGAGTGCGATCACCGAGGGCATGAAGGTGGCGGCCGCAGACGCACTCGCCGCACTCGTCGGGGACGACCTCTGCGAGGAGCTCGTCATCCCCTCGCCGTTCGACCCCCGTGTCGGCCCGGCTGTCGCCGCTGCCGTGGCCGATGCCGCCCGCCGGGACGGCGTCGCGCGCATCTGAAGGGTCGATAGGCTCGGCACGTGCTCGCTGTCTATGCCGACTCCTTCGCCAGCTCCGACGCCGACCCGCTGACCGGACTGGTCGTCGGTGAACGACCGGACCCGGTCGCTCCCGATGGCTGGACGACCGTCACCGTCAAGGCCGCGTCCCTCAACCACCACGACCTGTGGTCGTTGCGGGGCGTCGGTCTGCGCGCCGAGGCGCTGCCGATGATCCTCGGCTGCGACGCGGCCGGCTATGACGAGGACGGCAATGAGGTCGTCGTCCACTCGGTGATCTCCGACCCGGACTGGACAGGCGACGAGACCTTCGACCCGAAGCGCTCCCTGCTCTCCGAGCGGTTCCAGGGCACGCTCGCCGAGCAGGTCGTCGTACCCCGCCGCAACGTGGTGCCGAAGCCCGCGTCGATGTCCTTCGAGGAGGCGGCCTGTCTGCCGACCGCCTGGCTCACGGCGTACCGGATGCTCTTCACGCAGGGCGGGTTGAAGGCAGGGGACACGGTGCTCGTCCAGGGAGCCGGTGGTGGTGTGGCCACGGCGCTGATCGCGCTGGCCCGAGCTGGTGGTCTTCGTGTCCTTGCGACCAGCCGTGACGAGGCGAAACGCGCAAAGGCCCTCGAGCTGGGCGCCCACGAGGTGTTCGAGTCCGGCGCCCGCCTGCCGATCAAGGTCGACGCCGTGATGGAGACCGTCGGTCGCGCGACCTGGTCGCACTCGATCCGAGCGCTGCGCCCCGGAGGCAGGATCGTCATCTCCGGGACGACCTCCGGGCCGAACCTCGACGACGCCGAGCTCACCCGGATCTTCTTCCTGCAGCTCAGCGTGATCGGTTCGACGATGGGCACCCGGGGCGAGCTCGCTTCGCTCGTCAGTCTGCTCGACAGCACCGGCGTCCGGCCGGTCATCGACCGGGTGCTCCCGCTGGAGCAGGCCCGCGACGGCTTCGCGGCGATGGCGACCGGCGAGTTGTTCGGGAAGGTCGTCTTCACTCGCTGAGGATCGGCGCCGATGGTTTTAACCATTGGCGGGAATGACTGTCGGTGCTGGACGATTGACTCATAGCCAGCGCCTGGTAGGTCGACCGATGAATTTTCTCGGTTCGACATGTCGAAGTGGTGACGGTCGGTTCGTCGTAGTGATGAGAGCGATGACCGGCCCGAGCCATCTGGCGTCCGTGGTCGGCCACCGCCGGACCACGTCACCCCACCGATAGGACCTGTCATGACTGCGCCCTCCGGATCCGCTGAGACCGGCGACGTCGGCAACCCCGACACGTTCGCTGCCTACGAGCAGGAGTTCAGTGCCGCGCCCACCGGCCGGACCCCGCTCGTCATCAAGCTGCTCGTCGCAGCGACCTTCGTCGTCATCCTCAACGAGACGATCATGGTCAACGCGATCCCGCGCCTGATGACCGACTTCGCGATCACCTCGACCACCGCCCAGTGGGCGCTGACCGCCTTCATGCTCACCATGGCCGCGGTCATTCCGGTGACGGGCTGGTTCCTGCAGCGGGTGACCACGCGCACGGCGTACGCCACCGCGATGACGACGTTCAGCATCGGCACCCTGATCGCAGCCCTGGCGCCGTCCTTCGAGGTCCTCCTCGTCGGTCGGGTCGTCCAGGCCGGGGGTACGGCGGTGATGATGCCGCTGCTGATGACGACGCTGATGACGGTCGTCTCCGCCGAGGACCGCGGCCGGGTCATGGGTCAGGTCACGCTTGCCATGTCCTGCGCCCCGGCGCTCGGCCCGGCCGTGTCCGGCGTACTGCTGGATCTCGGCACGTGGCGGCTGATCTTCCTGACCGTCCTGCCGATCGCGATCCTGGTGGGCGTCTTCGGTTTCAAGCAGCTCGAGAACGTCGGCGAGACCAACAGCAGCCCGATCAGCTGGGTCAGCGTCGTGCTCGCCGGCAGCGGGTTCAGCCTGTTCGTCTACGGTCTGAGCAAGGTCGGCAACGCCGACTGGATCGAGCCCACCCTGGAGATCGGTGCGGGCGTCGTGCTGATCGCTCTGTTCGCGGCCTTCCAGATCCAGCTCCAGAAGTCGGACCGGCCGTTGCTCGACCTGCGCACGCTGCGTCATCGCAAATATGCGGTGTCCCTGGTGCTGATGGCGGCAGGATTCATGGCCTTCCTCGGATCGATGATCCTGCTTCCGCTCTACCTGCAGGACCTGCGTGGACTCAGTGAGCTCAAGACGGGCCTGCTGGTGATGCCGGGTGGTCTCGCGATGGGTCTGCTCGGCCCGCAGGTCGGCAAGGTCTATGACCGGATCGGCGCTCGCCCGCTCGTCATCCCCGGCTCCATCGCCATGGTTGCGCTGTTGTTCGGGCTGAGCCGGATCGGCGCGACCACGCCCTACCTTGCGATCCTCGCGTTGCACATCGCGCTCATGGTCAGCCTTGCCATGGTCTTCACGCCGGTGTTCACCATCGGTCTCGGCGACCTCCCGCCGCAGCTGTACTCCCACGGCAGCTCGCTGCTGGGGACGCTGCAGCAGGTCGCCGGTGCCGTCGGCACGGCGATGCTCGTCGTGATCATGACCAACCGCACTGAGCATCTCGCCAAGGCGGGCGCCCACCCGGTGGACGCCTTCATGGGCGGTCTGCAGTGGGCCTTCTTCACCGGCGCCGTGATCGGCGTCGTGGTGATCGCGATGGCCCTGCTGCTGCCCACGAAGGCAGACCTCCCTGAATCAGCCCACTGAGATCAGTCGACTGAGTCGAGGAATGCGTCCAGCAACGGCCAACTGACCTCGGCCGCCCTGGGCCCGGCAACGAGCCCGAGGTGGCTGAGGCCGTCGGCAGCGGCATAGCGGGCACCGGGGACCACCTCGGTGCCCGCGTGCACTGCCGGGCCGTTGGCGATGTTGTCGGTGTCGCTGCCGATGAAGAGGACCTCGGTGGCAATGTCGGCGAGGCGGACCTCGCGCCGGCGGCTGAGATGGACGGCACCCGAGGCGAGCTCGTTGCGAGCCATCAGCCGCGTGTGGATCTGGTGGTACGCGCGGCCGGGATAGCCGGGCATCTCAGCAATGAATGCGTCGATGGCGCTGGTCCGGGCGAGCGCCTCCGTGTCGAGGATGTTCTTCGCGAGATGGACCGCCTTGGTCAGCTCACGCTTCGGCGCCATCGCGCGATAGCTGGCACGGACGACGTGGCGCGGGACTCCGCCGAGCACAGCCGTGGGTGCGGTCACGGCGCGGCTGCCGAGCAGACGGTCGGCGAGCACGAGGGGCTGGATCGCGGGGACCTGGGTGTAGTCGATCGGTGTGCCGAAGGCGGTCAACGACGCGATCGGCAGATCGGGGTGGGCGGCCGCGGTCAGGAGGCTGATCGTGCCGCCCAGGGACCAGCCGACGAGGTCGACACCGTCGGCCTGGTCGCCGCCCTCCGCATGGTCGTCGAGGACCTCGCGGATCGCCGTCGGGATGATGTCGTCGATCCAGGCCTCGAAGCCCATCGCCCGGTCGGCGAAGGAGATCCGGCCATAGTCGATCAGGTACGTCGCCCGCCCGGCGTCGAGCAGATGTGCGGCCAGGCTCTGGCCAGGGCGCAGGTCGAAGCAGCGTGCGGACACGGCCAGCGGAGGCACGAGCAGGATCGGGCGAGCGACGCGTGCGGGCGTCGTCCGGTCGAAGCGCACCAGGCGAC
>JASLDK010000062.1 GCA_030145945.1 Nocardioides sp. | reverse complement strand
CGCGGGCGGCCTCGATGGTCGCGTTGAGGGCGAGCAGGTTGGTCTGCTGGGCGATCGAGGTGATCACCTTGATGACCTGGCCGATCTCGGCCGAGGACTCACCGAGCGAGGCGACCGTGCCCTGTGCCTCGGAGGCGACGGTGACGGCGTCGGTGGCGACGGTCGCGGCCTCGGTGGCGTTGCGGGCGATCTCACGGATCGATGCGGTCATCTCCTCGGCCGCCGAAGCAACCGTCTGGATGGACGCCGACACCTGGACGGACGCACTCGATGCAGAGGCGGCCCGGTCGGAGGTCATCGTCGCTCCCTCGCCCATGCCTTCGGCCAGCGAGGTCAACTGGGTGGCCGCCGCTCCGAGGGTCTCGGCGGCACCGCTGATGTTGCCCATGCTCGAGCGCAGCGTCGACATCAGGGTCCGCAGGCCGTCGGCGACCTGACCCACTGCGTCGTCGCCGTCGATGTCGAGCTCACGGGTGAAGTCGCCGGCCGCGGCGGCGGAGACGACGTCGAGGATCACCTGCACCTTGGCGGTGAGTACGGCGGCCTCCTCGCGCTCGGTGACCTCGCGGTTGATGCGGCTGATCGTCTGCGAGACGAGGCGGCCGACGTTGCGCAGTGCGTCGAGGCGCTCCGGGCTCGGGTCGAGGGTCTCGGTCGCGAAGAAGTCCATGGTGCCGACGACCTCGCCGTCGACGATGACGGGGAAACAGACACCGGACTTCACGCCGACCCGCTGGGCGACGGGTGCCCGGACGCAGTCGGTCATCTCACCGATGTCGCGGGTGAAGTAGAGGTCGCGCTGCGCCCACGTGCGGCCGGACAGACCCACGCCCTCGGCGAAGGACGCCTGCAGGGTGACTTGCCGGAACTCCGGTCCCGCATCGCCCGACTCGCGGTCGAACTTCAGCAGCCGGTCCGTGGGGTCGACGGTCCAGTAGGAGCCGTAGGCCCAGCCGAACTCACCACGGACGGTGTCGAGCGCGATCTGGATCGCCGCGTCGACGTCGCTCGCGCCGCCGAGTCCGGCGAGCACCTTGTTGACCGCGGACGTGTCTGCGACCGCCTCCGCACTGGCCTTCTCGATCCGCAGTCGGTCGGTGATGATGTCCCAGGTCGCCATCGCGCCGACGTACTCGCCGTTCGCGTCACGGATCGCGGACACCAGCAGGTCCAGCGTCTCCGGTCCGACCTGGATGTCGGCGCGACGGGGCAGGTGGTCGGCCGTGGCGAGCAGACCGCGTTGGTACGCCGGGTTCTTGTGGAACACGTCGAGGCTCGACCCGACCACCTCGTCGGCGCGCACCGGGAGGTGCTGCTCCAGCTTGCGCAGGGTTTCCAGCGACGCCGGGTTCATGTAGCGGATGACGAAGTCGCGGTCGGCGAACATCATGTTCGTCGGCGAGTTCTCCATCATCGACAAGGCGAATGCTGAGGCGTCCGAGGCCGCTGCAGTCTTCTCGGCTGCAGTGACATCGGACTTGGGCGCGGGACGCGTCCGCGTCGACTTGGCGGGGCCGGTGCCGTTGACCGGCACGTCCAGGATCTCGGTCACGGGTTTCCTCCGGGGTTGTCGGGCGTGGTCGAGACGTCGACCGCGCGGTCTGCATCGAGGACGAGCAGGATGGAGTCGGGCAGCGGGCGAACCTCGCGGACCACGTCCTGCACCTCCCACGGCATGTTCGAGGGGGCCGGCTGGGGTTCCACGCCGGCGGTGTCGATCACGTCCCCGATGTCGTCGACGAGGAGGCTGACCACCTCGCCGCGGCTGCGGACGATCACGTTCATCGGGAGTTCGTCACCGGTGCGGTCGGGCAGGCCGAGCCGGACCCGCAGATCCACTGCGGTGACGATCTGGCCGCGCAGGTTGATCAGGCCGGTGACGGCCCGATCGGCCCGCGGGACGGGGGTCATGGGCTGGCGACGCAGGACCTCCTGGACCTCGTCGACGCACACGCCGAAGAACAGGTCGGCCACCCAGAAGGTGCAGAACTGCTCGGCGGTCGCGCTCGTCGTACCAGCGTGATGGGACACGGCGCTCATGCAGAGACTCCTGACCGGGCGACGACGGCGTCGAGGTCGACCAGGTCGGTGACCCGGTCCTGGACGATGGCGCTGCCGGTGACGCCTGTACGCCGACCGACCTCGCTGGTCGTGACGGCGATGTCGACGACGTCGAGGACCTTGTCGATCACGATGCCGACCGCACCTGCTCCGTCAGGGCCGTTGGTCTCGTGGACGACGACACTGATCTGGTCACCGCGGTCGCTGGTGTCGGACAGGCCGATCGCGGTCGCGAGCCGCACCAGCGGCAGGATTCCGTCGCGGTACTGCACGACCTCGGCCGTCCCGCTGCGCTCGACGCGATCGGCAGCGAACTCCTCAAGGCGGGCGACCGCTGCGAGTGGGAGAGCCGCCCGGCGACCGTCCGCGACCTCCAGCACCAGGAGGGCCTTGTGGTCGTCGGTCGCCTGCGAGCGCGGGTCGACCGTCTCCTGGGGTGCTGCACCAACGCCGACGGTTGTGGCGATTCCTGCAACATCGAGGATCAGCGCCACTCGACCGTCACCCATGATCGTGGCGCCGGCGTACATCGCCAGGGCCTTGAGCTGTCGCCCGATCGGTTTGACCACGATCTCCTGCGTGTCGTGCACGTCGGAGACACAGAGGCCGAACCGGACGTCGTCGGACTGCAGGACGACGACCGTCAGCGCCTCGCCATCAGGCTTCTCGTCACCGAGCGTCTCGGCGAGGGAGACCAACGGCAACAACTTGCCGCGCAGTCGCAGAACCGGCGCACCTGCGAGGTTCTCGACCTGGCGGCGCATGTCGTCGCCCTCGATCCGGACGAGCTCGACGAGGTTGGCCTGCGGGATCGCGTAGCGCTCGCCGCCCTCCTCGACGACGAGCGCCGGGATGATCGCCAGGGTCAGCGGGATGCGGACCCGGGTCGTCGTACCCTTCCCGGGCTCGGAGGCGACGTCGACGCTGCCACCGATCCGCTCGATGTTCGTGCGGACGACGTCCATGCCGACACCGCGGCCGGAGATGTTGGACACCGCCTCGGCGGTGGAGAAGCCGGCACGGAAGATCAGGCCGAGGACGTCGCGGCTGTCCATCCGAGCCAGCTGGTCATGGGTGATGACGCCGCGTTCGACGGCGACTGCGCCGATCTTCGCGGGATCGATCCCCTTGCCGTCGTCGGCGATCTCCACGACCACCTGGCCCGACTCGTGGTAGGCCCGCAACGTCAGCGTTCCCCTGGGGTCCTTGCCCGCCGCACGGCGTACGTCGGGGGGCTCGATGCCGTGGTCCAGGGAGTTGCGCACCAGGTGGGTGAGCGGATCCTTGACGGCTTCGAGGAGGCTGCGGTCGAGCTCGGTCTCGTGGCCGTCCATCACCAGTTCGACCTCACGACCGAGTTGGTGGGACAGATCGCGGACGACGCGCGGCATCTTCGACCAGACCTGGCCGATCGGCTGCATGCGGGTCTTCATGATCGACTCCTGCAGCTCGCTGGCCACCAGGTCCAGACGCTGGCTGGCGCGCACCAGCTCGGCGTCTGCGGAGCCCAGGCTGCGCTGCAGCAGCTGGTTGCGGGTCAGCACGAGCTCGCCGACCAGGTCGACGAGGTCGTCGAGGAGGTCGACGTCGACGCGAACAGAGGCGTCGACGACGGTACGCCGTTCGACGCCGTCCCAGGCCGGCTCGGCAGCGGGCTCAGGCGTCAGGTCCGGGGTCGGCTCGGCCACCATGGCCGGGGCTTCAGGATCGACCACGGGATCCACCGGGAGCACGGGCGCAGGCGCGGGCGCAGGCACGGGTTCCGGGGCCTCCATCGCGACGAGCTCCGGCTCCACGTCAGCACTCTCCACCGACTCGGTCACGGACGGAGCCGCCGGGGACACGTCCGGCTCCTCCGTGGCCGAGTCGGCCGTCAACAGGCCTTCGAGAACGGTGACGACGGGCGCGACGTCGACGGCCGGGTCGGTGTCCTTGCCGGTGCGCTCGATGCCTTCGAGCAGTGCTCGAACGGTGTCGACCATCGACAGCAGACCTTCGGCGATCGGCGGGGTCATGACCAGGTCGCCGTCGCGCAACCGCGACAGCAGGGTCTCCCCGACGTGGGTCAGCTGCTCGAGGCGGTTGAAGGCCAGGAACCCACTGGTGCCCTTGATCGTGTGGATCGTGCGGAAGATGCTCGACAGTCGCTCCCGCGAGTCGGGCTGCTGCTCCAGCTCCACCAGGTCGCGGTCGAGCTGGTCGAGGTTCTCGTGTGACTCCACGAGGAACTCCGCGATGATCTCGGCGTCGTCGTCCATCCGTCCTCCCTTCAGGCTCGCCTCCCCGATCGGCCCGGAAGCCGGTGGGGTGAGAGGAGTAAAGGGAGTTGGGACCTAGTCCCGGCTGTTCCCTACGAGAAGGTCACGAACGCTTGCGCAGGGCCTCGGTGAGTGAGGCGACGGCCGCGTCAGACGGGGACGCGGCTTCGGCGTTGGCGTCGGCGAGCTCGGCCAGCAGCTCGGCGCGATGCACCGCGACCGAACGGGGCGCGTCGATGCCGATCCGGATCACGTCACCGCGCACTTCGAGGACGGTGAGGGTGACGGCGTCGGGCGTGCCTGCGCCGATCACGACGCTTTCGCCGACACGACGGGAGAGGACCAGCACGAGGCGAGGCTATACCAGCGCGGTTGCCGGAGGTCAGGCGACGAGCGGCGCGGCGATGGCCAGGCTGGCGTCGTCGAGGATGACCTGACTGGCCCGGCGGGTGGCCGGATTGACGACGATCGGCGCCCGGAGGTTGACGGTCGTGTCGGCGAGCGTCTCACCGGCGCGCACCACCAGCAGAACGAGTACGCCGGCGGCTGAGCCCTCGTCGAGCCCCAGCTCGGTCGCGGTCTCGTCGTCAAGGTCGAGCGCATAGTCCGGGTAGAACGCCGACGGCGGGACGACGAGGAACTGGAGGTCGTCACTGTCGAGGGAGCGGAAGCCGTGCAGGACGCCGTCGTCGTCGAGGCGGACCAGGGCGAACCGGCCGTCCTCGGGAAAGCCGGGCATGGGTCGGGCCAGCTCGATGACCGGGAGTTCCATGGTGCCCATGATGGCAGGGGCGATGTCCGCGGCGGCGCTCATCGCAGGAAGTCCAGAAGGCTCGGTTGGGTCGTGCGTGCGGTCGCGGAGAGAGCCGCTTGGTAGGCGACCTCCTGCAGCTTGAGGTGAACAGTGGTCTCGGCGAGGTCGGCGCTCTCGATGGAGCTCAGATTGTTCTCCAGCGAGATCTTGGTGTCGTCGGCAGCGAGGCCGGCTCGTTCGACCTGTTGGTAGCGCACTCCTGCTGCGGCGCGGACCCCGACGACGGTCTCCTCACGGGCCTTCAGCGTCGCGATGGAGGCGGTGATTCCGGCGAGGTCGCCAGCCCGAAGGGCGGTCGAGAGCGCGTCGAGCTCGGCGAAGGCGGAGTTGGCGCCGCTGCCGAACACGGTGCGTCCGTCGACGTCCACCTGGACGACCACGTCGTCGGAGATCCGGCGGTTGACCGCGCCGGTGACGCCGACCCAGTTGCCGCCGGCGTCATAGGCCGTGCCGCCCGAGGTGACACCACCGAAGACCGGCCGGTCCAGGTAGGACGTGTTGGCCTCACCGAGCAGTTGCTGCTTGATGCCGTCGACCTCGATCGCCAACGCGTCCCGAGCCTGCTGGCCCATGGCGCCGGTGTTGGCCCCCTGCAGCGCGAGATCCCGCGCCCGGCGTACCGATGTCGTGACGCCGTCGAGCGCGGAGTCGACCTGCGTGAGCCAACCGATGCCGTCCTCGGCATTGCGCGAGAACTGCGTCTGGTCCGACACGGAGGTCCGGATCCGCATGGCGGCAGTGGTGCCCGTCGGGTTGTCGGAGGGCCGGTTGATCAACCGACCGGTCGACAACTGCTCCTGCAACGAGGCCATCTTCCCCAGGCTGCGCTGGAGGTTGGCGAGGGAACCCTCGGTCATCATCCGCTGGGTGACGCGTCCGATCGTCATGACAGTCCTTCGTTATCGGCCGACGAGGCCGGTGCGGTTGATGAGCGTGTCGAGCATGTCGTCGAGAGTGGTCATCACGCGGGCGGCGGCCTCATAGGCGCGCTGCGCGGTCACCATGTTGACGGTCTCCTCGTCGAGGCTGACGCCGGCCTGCTGCTCGCGTGCGTTGTCGAGCGCTCCGGTCAGCGAGGTCTGGTTGGCGTTGCGCCTCTCCAGCGCGGCGACATCGGTGCCGAATCCGTTGACGAGCCGCTGATAGCTGTCGGAGAAGGTGCCGACCCGGCTGAGGGCGTCGGCATTGCCTCCGTCGTTGTTGCCGCCCGCGATGCTGGAGGCGGCCAGCAGCGCGGGGTCGGTGATCGCGACCTGCAGACTGGCCGCACCGATCGCCGGGTCATAGCTGAACAGTGGCGTGCCGGCGACGCCGTTGCGGTCGAATCCCGCTGCCTGCTGGGCATTCACGGAGTTCGCGAGGTTGGCGGCGACAGCGTCCAGCCCAGCGCGGTACGCCGGCAGCCGGGTCGTGAGCACGTCGGTGACGCCGCCCAGCTCGCCGCCGACCTCGGAGGCGCCGGCGCTGCCGACGGGGACGACGGTGCTGCCCCAGGATGCGTCGACGCGGAAGGTGATCGGCGCACCATCGGCGGCGCCGGCGGCGGTGACACCGGAGGCGACCACCAAGGTGCCGGCCTCCTTGCCCCGCACGAGGTCGGTGCCGCCGAGCGAGACGGTGAACTGCCCATTGGCCTCGACCTTGGTGACAGCTCCGGTGAGCTCGGAGAGCTGCAGCGCGAGCTGGTCGCGGCGGTCGCGGAGCACACCCGCGTCGGTGCCGTTCTGCTCCGTGACGAGGATGTCGTGGTTGAGCGCGGCCAAGCCCTTGGCTGCGACGTTGATGTCGCTGACGAGGTTGTTGGCGTGGACGCGCTGGTCCGCTTCCTCGCCGGTGACGTTGGCGACCTGGGCGCGCAGTGCCTGGGCGAGGTTCTCGGCGCGGCCGAGCACCTGCTGGCGGGCGGCGGTGCCGCCCGGGTTCAACGACAGGTCCTGGAAGCCGTTGCGAAGATCGTTCATCGCGGCGTAGACCCCGTTCGGTCCGGGCTCGCCGATGCCCTCCTCGACGCGCGCGAGGATGCCGTACGTCGTGGACAACTGGCTGAGGTTGCCGTGCTCGCGGCGTACCCGCGCGTCGAGGAGCGGGTCGACCATCCGCGTCACCCCGCCGACCGCGACACCGTCACCGTGTCCGTCGTACCGCGACCACATCGCGGCCTGCGCCGGGGTGACCGAGGTCCCCACGACGCGGCGCCGGACGTAGCCGTCGGTGGTCGCGTTGGCGATGTTGTTGCCGGCGACGTCGAGGGCGACCTGGTTGTAGCGCAGCCCCGACAGTGCGGTGCTGATCGATCCGAAGGAACCGGCCATCACAGGCTCCTGTCCAGCAGGTGGTGGCGAGGGGCGTCGGCGACAGCGGTGCCTGCGTGGGTGTAGCTGGCGGTCGTCGTACCACCGATCGCGAGCAGCGTCTCCCGGGCGGAGCGGTAGCCGGCGGTCAGCAGACCCTTCGCGTCCTCCGAGGTCTCGGCGATGTCGCGGGCGATGGCGATGAGCGCGTCGCGGTGGTCACGCAGGATGCCGCTCCACGGGTCGGGCGCGGCATCGGCGAGGGCAGCGAGCGACGGGTTCGGGGTCAGGCCCAGCGACTCGGCGGCCTCATCGGCTGCCGCAGCCCGCAGCACCTCGGTGGCACGCAGGTCGTCGAGCAGTGCCTCGATGTCGTTGGTGGCGTTGACCAGCCAGCGGGTGCGGCCGCTCGCCAGCACCAGGCGCTCGACCTCGAGCCGATAGGCGAGCATGTCGAGCAACTCGCGTTCGCGCCACAGCACCTGGGACAGCCTGTCCATGTCCACGGGCATGTCTGGTGACGTGACGTCGTGCGTGGTGCCGATGGCGTCGATCACGGTTCCGACCTTTCGTCCGCCCCGAGAAGCGGGGACTCTCGTGCTGGTCCATCGCCCGGAAAATCAGGGATCTGAGAGGTTTCGGGGCTCGAACACGGTCGAGCGGTCATCCGGCTGGTTCCACCGTGACCACCCCCACCCGGGACCTCGGTCCCTATTTGCCGGATCGACCGGCCCGACCGCGTTCATTGCACTGCGAAAGGTCGACAAAGTGCCGGATCGTCATGCTCGTGAACACGACAGAGGCCACCGCCACCACCTCGGGTACAGACGCGCTGATCACCAGCCACATGCCCCTGGTGGGGCATATCGTCCGCGAGACGATGGGACGCGTCCCGTCCCACGTCAACCGCGACGACCTCACCTCCGCCGGGCTCACCGCCCTCGTGCTGGCCGCTCGGGCCTTCGACGAGACGCGCGGTGTTCCCTTCGACCGGTACGCCGCCCAGCGGATCCGCGGCGCGCTGCTCGACGAGTTGCGCTCCGTTGACTGGGCGTCGCGTTCGGTACGCCGTCGGGCCCGCGACCTCGCCGAGACCCGCAACCAGCTCGCGGTCGTCCTCGGTCGGATGCCTGCCGTCTCGGAGGTGGCCAGCGCGACCGGCCTCTCCCCCGAGGAGATCGCTGCGAACGACGACGACGTGTCGCGTGCCCAGGTCCTCTCGCTGCAGGGCTACAGCACCACCCCGATCGAGGATCTGCTCCCCACCAAGGCTCCCTCCCCCGACGAGCTCATCGAGCACGGCGAGAAGCTCACCTACCTGCGTGAGGCCATCGCCGAGCTCCCCGACCGGCTGCGCGTCGTCGTCGAGGACTACTTCTTCGCCGAGCGGCCGATGGCCGACATCGCCGCCGACCTCGGTGTCACCGACTCCCGCATCTCGCAGATGCGGGCCGAAGCACTGTCCTTGTTGCGCGATGCCCTCAACCACGAGCTCGAGCCGTCGATGGTCCAGCCCATCGGCAAGGCCGGCGGCGTCGCCCAGCGGCGTCGGGAGTCGTACTTCGCCTCGGTCGCGGCGCGCCACGCCGCCGGCGTACGCCGTGGTGTGAGCCCGCTCGACGCGGTCAGCTGAGGTCGACGGCGATGGGGGGCCAGCACGAGACGATCTACGTCTACTACCCGCGCGGCCTGCGCACCGGCGGACCCGAGGCACTGCACCAGCTCGTCGACAGCCTCCGCCGCCAGGGCGAGAACGCCTTCCTGGTGCCTGTGCCCACCACCGAGAACGCCGAACGCGTTTCGGAGTATGCCCACTACGACGCGCCCGAGGCAGCGATTCGCGACGTCGCCGGCGCCGCCGTCGTTCTGCCCGAGGTGTGGTTCACCTCGCTCGAGGTGTTCGAGCACGCGACGCCGTACTGCTGGTGGTTGAGCGTCGACAACGCCGCGGTGTTCGCGACGGACTGGCAGTACCGCGACCCGTGGCGTCCGGTCACCCGCAATCCACCATCCACCGAGGGCACTCCCCTCGACATCGCGCTCGGCCGGCGGGTCCGCAACCTCACGCAGTCGCACTACGCCTGGTCCTACCTGTTCACCCGGCTCGGCACGAGCGGATCGATGCTGTCGGACCACACGGATCCCGCGCCGTACGACGCCATCGAGCTGACCTCGCCGGGCGAACGAGGTCGGACCGTCGCGTTCAACCCGACCAAGTCGGACCTGATCACCGAGGTGCTCGCCGGGCTGTGCCCGGATGTCACCTTCGTCCCACTCACCGGCCTGAGCCGTCCGGAGTTGGCCGCCACGCTGGCGAGCACCGCGATCTATCTCGACCTCGGCTTCCACCCGGGCAAGGACCGGCTCCCCCGCGAGGCTGCCCTCGCCGGCGCAACCGTCGTCGTCGCTCGCCGCGGCGCCGGCGCCTTCCATGTCGACACTCCCCTGCCCGCCGCCCACCGGATCCTCCCGAATGAGGACATGGTCGAGCGTGCCGCGGACCTGGTCCGCGCGATCCTCGACGACCCGATCACCCACCATGCGCAGCAGAAGGACTATCGCGAGCAGGTGCGCGGCGAGAAGGTCCGCTTCGACGAGCAGGTGCGCCGGATCTTTGTCGAGGGCCGTCTCGGCGACGACGGCACCGAGATCTGACCCAACAGAAAATACTTCCCGAGATGTCTCAGCTCGGGTCAGCAGGAGCCGAAACAACCACCAGCGGGTGACCACGGACGGACACCCGATTCACCAATGACCTGATTCCAGGAGGGAAACATCATGGGTCTTCGCATCAACCAGAACATCGAGGCAACCAACGCCTACCGCAACCTGTCGGTGACGCAGGGTCAGCTCTCGAAGTCGATGGAGAAGCTCTCGTCGGGCTTCCGGATCAACCGCGCCGCCGACGACGCGGCCGGCCTGGCGATCTCCGAGGGCCTGCGGGCGCAGACCGGTGGCCTCAAGGTCGCGGTCCGCAACGCGCAGGACGGCATCTCGGTCGTCCAGACGACGGAAGGCGCGCTCACCGAGGTTCACTCGATCCTCCAGCGCATGCGTGACCTGGCCGTCCAGGGCGCCAACGACAGCAACAACGCCGACGCCCGCGACAACATCAAGGCCGAGGCAGACCAGCTCCGCTCGGAGCTGACCCGGATCGGCGAGTCGACCAACTTCAACGGCACCAACCTGCTCGACGGCTCCGCCACCGCCCTGAACTTCCAGGTCGGCGCGGACGGCAACTCCAACAGCGCGATCACGGTCAACCTGTCGTCGGCCAACGTCACCG
>JASLDK010000035.1 GCA_030145945.1 Nocardioides sp. | reverse complement strand
GCGGCCTGCGCCTCACCCTCGGCGCGGGTGGCCTCGGCCTCCGCGACACGGCGGGCCTTCTCGGCCTCACCCCGCTTGGCACCCTCGATTGCCTCCGCCTCAGCGAGCGCGGCACGCCGCCCCTTCTCCGCCTCACCACTGAGCTTGGTCTCCTCGGCCTTTGCCTGCGCGGCCGCGATGGTGGCGGCCTTGCGGGCGTCGGCGGCAGCGATCTCGGAGTTGCGTCGACCCTCAGCCTCCTGCTCGACGCGGTAACGCTCGGCGTCGGCCGGCTTGCGGACCTGGGTCTCGAGCTGGCGCTCGGTCAGTGCGGCCTGCTGGACGGCGACCTTCTCCTGCTCGGCAAGGATCGCCTGGTCCCGCTCGGCCTGGGCAAGCGGTCCGGAGGCGGCGGCGGTGGCGGCAGCCGCGTCGGTCTCGGCCTTGATCTCGGCCTGCTTCAGCGCCAGCGTCCGCTGGGAGATGGCGATCTCCTGCTCGGCAGCGATCTGCGCCTGTTCGGCCGCCTGACGGGCGTTGGCCTCGGCGATCCGCGCGGTCTGGCTTGCGCGCGCGGCCTCGGGACGGCCGAGGTCGGCGAGATAGCTGCCGTCGTCGGTGACGTCCTGGATCTGGAAGGCGTCGAGGATCAGACCCTGTCCGGTGAGCGACGACTCGGACTCGTCGGCGACACGCTGGGCGAAGGCCGCGCGGTCGCGGATGATCTGCTCGACGGTCAGCCCTCCGACGATCGATCGGAGCGCACCGGCGAGCACCTCCTGCGTGAACGGCTCGATGTCGTGCTGCTGCGAGAGGAAGCGCTGGGCGGCCAGGCGGATCTGGTCGGCATTGCCGCCGACCTTGACGATCGCGACACCGTCGAGGTTGAGCTTGATGCCCTGGCCGGAGACGGCACCGCGGATCTGCACCGAGATCCGGCGGCTGGACAGGTCCATGGTGGCCTGCTTCTGAACGAAGGGAACCACGAAGACACCGCCACCGAGCACGACCTTCTGGCCGGAGAGGTCGGTGGTGAGTTCACCGGTCTCCGGGTTGATCACCGCCTTGCCCTTGCGGCCGGTGATGATGAACGCCTGGTTGGGACCGGCCACCTTGTAGCGGCTGGTGACCAGGAGCACCAACAGGACCAGCAGGACGACGATGCCGACGATCGGCACGAGAACGGCAGTGTTCACGGGGGTTCCTTCTCTTCCGAGGTTTGTGGCGAAGATGTCAGAGGTACGCCGGCAGCGCGGTCAGGGGGTCCAGATCTCGGTGACACTCACGGCGGTCGGGGACAGGACGCCGGCCACGTTGACCTCGGTCCCGGCCTCGATGGCCCGGTGGGCATTGGCGTTGAGGCGCATCGCATGTCCGCCGACGACGACCCGCACCACGCCGTACCCGTCCGCGGGAATGTCGGTGACGACCGTGGCGACCAGGCCGACACTGTCGGCGATGGAGACGGTGCCGTCGCTGTTGCCGTCCTTGAGCATCCGGGTCAGGGACCATGCCAGCCAGCCGACGGCGAATCCGCTCGCGCCGCCGATCACGAGTGAGACCGGGAGGGGGAGGCCGCCGCCGTCGCTGGCGGCGGCTGCGAAGCCGAAGGCGGAGACGAAGCCGCCGATCACGGCCGAGGAGATCCAGTCGGCCTCGAGGGCCTGGAAACCGTCGAGCAGGTCGCCAGCGACGAAGGACACGGCAAGCAGGAGGAGTCCGGCAATGCCGAGAATGAGGAAGACGGTCACGGACTCTCCGGATGGGGCGGGTTGGACTGGGGATCGTATCCCCACCCGGCGGCCGGGAAACAGCGGATTGTCGGGTGATCGACGGGTGGACGCGGTCGAGTGACGCCGATCACAAATTTGCACCAACTACACAACTAGTGCAAAGATGCACTCATGAAGGATTTGTGCAACCCGTCGTCGCGTGCTGGCCGCCGCGAGACGAAGCGCACCCAGACGATGGTCCGCCTCCAGGCCAGCGCAGTGCAGCTGACCCTCGAGCACGGATTCGACGGCTGGACCATGGACGACCTCGCCGCCGCCGCCGACGTGTCACGCCGGACCGTGTTCAACTACTTCCCCGGCAAGGCCGAGGTGGTTCTCGGCCCGGAGCCCGACGTCTCCGAAGAGCTCGTCGCCACCTTCATCGCCGGCGGCCCGAGCGGTCACCTCCTCGACGACCTCATCGTGCTCGCCCACGAGGCAACCCGGGAACGCGGGGAGTCCGACCAACACATTGCCGCCGTCCGGGACGCAATCATGAACGACCCGCGCCTGCTCAAGCTCGTGCACGAACGCTTCGAGCAAGCTGCATCCCTGCTCGGCGACTGCATCCGTCAACGCGAGGGGGACTTCCCCGACCACCAGGTCCGCACGATCCTGCGCCTGCTCATCACGTTCTTCGACGACGCCCTCGAACGCACCGCCGCCGACGACAGCCTCACCTTCGCCCAGCACTTCGACGCCTGCGTGGCCGACACCCGCACCGTTCTCGGCTGACGCGACCCGCCCGAGCCACCACCCCGCCTCACCAAGATCTCTGGAGACCTCACATGGCCCGCCTGCTCTACCGACTCGGTTCGACCGCCTACCGGCGGTGGCCGTTCTTCATCGCCGGGTGGCTGATCGTCGCCGTCGTCCTCGGCAGCCTCGCTGCCGCCTTCTCCAAGCCGATGACCGACGCCTTCTCCATCCCGGGAATCCCCTCGGAGAAGGCCGCCGACATCCAGCAGGAGCTCTTCCCCGAAGCCGGCGACGCGTTCGACGACGCGTCGGTCAACCTCGTCGTCGCCGCACCCGAGGGACACACGCTGGCCGAGCCGGCGTACCAGGCCGCCATCCAGAAGCTGATCGACGCGGTTCCCTCACTGCCGCAGACCAGCAGCGAGAACCCCGGTCTCGTGGCGCCGGCACCGGCGGCCGAAGGCATGCCCGCCGCATTCTCGACCTTGTCGCAGGACGGCCGGATCGGCACCCTGTCGTTCGAGTGGAAGGTCGACTCGCCGGCCGACCTGAAGGCGACCACCATCGATGACCTCAAGGACCTCCTCGTCGACACCACCGCGGAGACCGGTCTGGTCGCCGAGGCCAACGGTCCCGGGATGGCCGTGATGGAGCCGCCCGGTGGCTCGTCGGAACTGATCGGTCTTGGCATCGCCCTCGTCGTGCTGGTGCTGACCTTCGGCTCACTGCTGGCGGCCGGGATGCCGCTGCTCAACGCCGTCTTCGGCGTCGGTCTCGGCATGACCGGAATCACCGCCATGACCGCGCTGATGGACATCGGCTCCAGCACTCCGATGCTCGCCACGATGATCGGTCTCGCAGTCGGCATCGACTACACGCTGTTCATCCTCGCGCGCTATCGCACCGAGCTGCACCACACGAACGACCGCGCCCACGCAGCCGGCATCGCTGTCGGTACGGCGGGCAGCGCGGTCGTCTTCGCCGGTCTCACGGTCCTCATCGCTCTGTCGGCACTCGCCGTCGTACGGATCCCGTTCCTGACCGCCATGGGTCTCGCCGCGGCCGCCACCGTGTTCGTCGCGGTGCTCGTCGCGCTGACCCTGCTCCCGGCGCTGCTGGGCCTGACCAAGTCGAAGGCCTTCGCCGGACAGGTGCGGAAATACAACCCGAAGCGTGACGAGCACGGTCGGATCCACAACAACGGTGTGCGCTGGGCGCGAATGCTCGCGAAGGCGCCCGTCGCCTGGGCGCTCGGTGTCGTCATCCTGCTGGGCGCCCTGGCCGCGCCGATCTCGCAGATGTACCTCGCGTTCCCGACCGACAGCACCTCCCCCACCGACACCACGCAGCGCAAGGCGTCGGACCTGATGACCGAGGCGTTCGGT
>JASLDK010000396.1 GCA_030145945.1 Nocardioides sp. | reverse complement strand
CGACTCCACGCTGCAGGACGGCGACCTGCTCTCCGTCGACTTCGCCGCCTCCGTCGACGGCTGGGTCGCGGACTCCGCGCTCTCCGTCATCGTCGGCAACCCCGACCCCAAGGACCAGTGGCTGATCGACGTGGCGCAGGACGCGCTCGACGCCGGCATCGCCGCTGCCCGCCCGGGCAACAAGCTCGGCGACATCTCGTTCGCCATCGGGAGTGTCGCCCACGAGGCGGGTCTGAAGGTCAACCTGCAGTTCGGCGGCCACGGCGTCGGCCGGACGATGCACGGTGAGCCGCACGTGCCCAACGACGGCCGGGCCAACCGCGGTCTCAAGCTCCGCCCGGGACTGGTCATCGCGATCGAGCCGTGGTTCCTGCACGGAACCGACGAGATCGTCTTCGACCCGGACGGGTGGACGATCCGGTCCGCCGACGGATCACGCGGTGCTCACGTGGAGCACACGGTGGCGATCACCATCGACGGGCCGCTCGTCCTGACCTCCCGCGACTGACGGCGGGCCGAGCGCAGGAGGTCGATCAGGGCCTCAGTGGTTGAGGCCCCAGATGAAGCCGAAGATGCCGCAGAGCACGCCGAGGCCGACGATCAGCCACAGCGAGATCCAGGCCAGGGAGTGCATCCCGTGCTGGTAGTGGTTCTCGGAGAACCCGGGGAAATGCTCGGCGTTGACGTCGCTCATCGCAACCTCCTGTTGTTCGGCGTGATTCGGGTCAGAACGCTACTGCATCCGACATGCCGAGCGGCCCGCTCCCACCGGGAACGAGCCGCTCGACGTACGACGCGCGGAGCGATCAGGCGTAGGTGACCTGCATCTCCTTGATGGCGTTGAGCCAGCCCGAGCGGAGTCGACGCGGCTCGGCCGCCAACTTGATGTCCGGCGCGAGGTCGGCGATCGCGTTGAAGATCAGGTTGATCTGCAGACGGGCGAGGTTGGCGCCGAGGCAGTAGTGCGCGCCGTGACCGCCGAAGCCTACGTGCGGGTTGTTCTCCCGCGTGATGTCGAACTTGAACGGGTCCTCGAAGACGGTGTCGTCGAAGTTCGCGGAGGCATAGAACATGCCGACGCGGTCGCCCTTCTTGATGGCCTGACCCGCGAGCTCGGTGTCCTGCTTGGCCGTGCGCTGGAAGACCGTCACGGGCGTGGCCCAGCGAACGATCTCGTCGATCGCGGTCTCCGGACGGTCCTTCTTCCACAGCTCCCACTGGTCGGGGTTCTCGAGGAAGGCGTGCATGCCGTGGGTCGTCGCATTGCGGGTGGTCTCGTTGCCGGCCACGGTCAGCAGGATGACGAAGAAGCCGAACTCGTCGTTGGTGAGGGCACCGTGGTCGTCGTCCTGGCCGACGCTGATCAGCTTGGTGACGATGTCGTCCTGGGGGTTGGCGCGACGGTCGTTGGCGAGTTGGTCGAAGTAGCCGAGGATCTCCATGGACGCGATCGCCGGGTCGGCGTCGATCTCAGGGTCGTCGTACCCCATCATCTGGTTGGACCACTCGAACAGCTTCTTGCGGTCCTCCTGCGGGACACCGAGGAAGTCGGCGATCGCCTGGAGCGGGAGCTCGGCGGCAATCTGCTCGACGAAGTCGCCGTTGCCCTGCGCGACGGCCTGCTCGACGATCTCGTACGCGCGGTCCTTGAGCGCCTGCTTCATCGCACCGATGACGCGCGGGGTGAAGCCACGCGACACGATGCCGCGCATCTTGGTGTGCTCCGGCGGGTCGTGGTGGATCAGCATGGCGCGCTGGACCTCGACCTGGTCGCGGGTCATGTCCGGGGCGAACCGGATGATGACGCCGTTCTCCATGGCGGACCAGTTGTCGTTGTCCTTGGAGACCTGGCGGACCTCCTGGTGGCGGGTCAGGGCCCAGTAGCCGGTGTCGAGGAAGCCGGCCCGCGCCTCGGGGATCTGCTCGATCCAGCGGATCGGCTCGCTGGTCCGCAGGGCCTTGAACTCGTCGTGCGGCAGTGCCTTTTCGTTGATGTCGGGATTGGTGGGATCCCATCCCGTCGGAATCTGAAGTGCGGTCACGCCACGAGCCTTTCGCGATGTCTGCCATGGGGGTGGAACACGTTCTAGATGCCCACCGTACAAACACTCGCGTCAATACGAAAGGGTTTCGTTAGAGAAGTTTTCCGCGAGTTCTCTGCGCGGCCGGGACGCGAGCCGCGGCAGAGTAGAACGTGTTCTATTTCGGTGCTACCGTCGGAGCATGGGAAACCCCGTCATCGTCGAAGCAGTCCGCACTCCCCTCGGCAAGCGCAAGGGCTGGCTCGCCGGCCTTCATCCCTCGCAGACCCTGGGCTTCATCCAGGGTGAGGTGCTGCGCCGGGCCGGAGTCGACCCGGCCCTGGTGGAGCAGGTCATCGGCGGCATCGTGACGCAGGCAGGTGAGCAGTCCAATGACGCCGTACGCCGTGCGTGGCTCTATGCCGGTCTGCCCATGGCGACTGCCGGCACCGCCCTCGACGCGCAGTGCGGATCGGGCCAGCAAGCCACCCACCTCGTCAGGGACATGGTCGCCGCGGGCACCATCGACGTCGGCATCGCGTGCGGCGTGGAGATGATGTCGCGCATCCCGCTCGGGGCCAACGTGCCCGCCGGCATGGGCGACCCGCGCCCGGCCGACTGGTCGATCGACATGCCCAACCAGTTCGAGGCGGCCGACCGGATCGCCAAGAACCGCGGCATCACCCGCGCCGATCTCGAGGAGCTCGGCCTCGCCTCACAGCAGAAGGCGCGCGTGGCCGTGGACGAGGGCCGGTTCAAGCGGGAGATCGCCGCCATCGAGGCTCCCGTCCTCGACGCCGATGGCAACGCCACCGGCGAGACACGCCTCGTCGACACCGACCAGGGCCTGCGCGACACGACCGCGGAGGGCCTGGCATCACTGCGCTCCGTGCTCGACGGCGGCCTGCACACCGCCGGCACTTCCTCACAGATCTCCGACGGCGCCGCCGCCCTGCTGATCATGGACGAGGACAAGGCGAAGGCCCTGGGTCTCAAGCCGCGCGCCCGGATCGTGTCCCAGTGCCTCGTCGGCTCCGACCCCTACTTCCACCTCGACGGTCCGATCGACGCGACCCAGCGTCTGCTCGACCGCACCGGTATGAGCATCGGCGACTTCGACCTGTTCGAGGTCAACGAGGCCTTCGCCTCCGTCGTCCTGTCCTGGGCCCGCGTGCACCAGGTCGACATGGACAAGGTCAACGTCAACGGCGGCGCCATCGCCCTCGGTCACCCCGTCGGCGCCACCGGCGTACGGCTGATCACCACCGCCCTGCATGAGCTCGAGCGGCGTGACCAGAGCACCGCGCTCATCTCGATGTGTGCCGGCGGCGCGATGGCGACCGGCACCATCATCGAGCGGATCTGAGCAACCACGGACGACGACGGCCTGCTGCGGTTCGTCACGAACCGCAACACCCCGTCGGTGCTTCTGCACCTTCTGTCAGAGCGGGGGCGCCACCGGAGGTTCGCCCGAGGACGAGCCACCGGACAGCGGGTCGCCCGACCTCGGGTTCTCCAGCGGAGCGACGCTCCCGGAGATCTGGTCGGTCGGGTCGCCCGGGTCGTCGTCGCCATCCCCGGACACGCCTGCACCGGACAGTGCATCGTCTGCTGGTTCCGCGGCGTGCTCAGGAGTGCCCCGGGGGCCGAGGAGCTCGGCCACCCGGGCCGGTCGCAGACGCGAGAACTTGCGCGGTTGCGCCCGGGTGCGGTCGAGAACGGCGACCTCGAGGTCCTCGACGGGGATGACCCGGTCGTCGTCGCCGGTGTGACCGAGCGCGGCCACGGCGACCGCGAGCGCCTCGCCCAGTGACGCACCGGCCGCATAGTTCGAGGAGAGGTACGACGCGACGGTCTCGCTGTCTCCGCCCATCACCGCGAAGCCGTGCTCGTCGGCCACCCTCCCCTCATAGGTCAGGCGGTAGATCTGGTCGTCGGCTGCCGTGGCACCGACCTCCGCGACGAAGATCTCCACCTCGTAGGGCTTCTCGCCGCCCGAGGAGAAGATCGTCCCGAGTGTCTGGGCATAGGCGTTGGCCAGACCGCGACCGGTGACATCGCGTCGGTCGTAGGCATAGCCACGCATGTCGGCGAGTCGGACGCCGGCGATGCGCAGGTTCTCGAACTCGTTGTAGCGACCGACCGCGGCGAACGCGAGCCGGTCGTAGAGCTCGGAGACCTTGTGCAGGGCCTGCGACGGATTCTCGGTGACGAGCAGGACGCCGTCGGCGTACTGGATGGCGACCAGCGACCGACCGCGGGCGATGCCCTTGCGGGCGAAGTCGGCCCGGTCCTTCATGAGTTGCTCGGGCGACACGTAGAACGGGGTGCTCATGTGCTCAGGCCTCCTCGCCCGCGCTCGGGAGGGCGGCGAGCGGTCCGTCGGGTCGCGTCATCCGGGCGCCGACGACCTGGTCGGCAAGCGCACCGATGGCGGCTTCGTCGAGCTGCACGGCGCCGTCGGCGGTGACGACCCAGATGATCGGGAAGATCCGCCGGGTCAGGTCCGGCCCACCGGTCGCCGAGTCGTCGTCGGCCGCGTCGTACAACGCCTGGAGGCAGACCCGGACGGCGTCGTCAGTGGACAGGTCGTCGCGGTAGAGCTTCTTCAACGCGCCGCGAGCGAACAGCGATCCGGAGCCGACCGTGAAGAACGACGCCTCCTCGTGACGCCCACCGGTGATGTCGTAGCCGAAGATTCGACCCATTCCGCTGTCGAGGTCGAAGCCGGCGAACATCGGGACGACGGCCAGCCCCTGCATCGCCATCGCGAGATTGGCCCGGATGAGTGCCGAGAGCCGGTTGGCCTTGCCGTCGAGCGAGAGGATCGATCCCTCGATCTTCTCGTAGTGCTCGAGCTCGACCTGGAACAGCAGGACCATCTCGACGGCGAGCCCGGCAGTGCCGGCGATGCCGACCACGGAGTACTCATCGGCCGGGAAAACCTTCTGGATGTCGCGCTGGGCGATGACATTGCCCATGGTGGCGCGTCGGTCGCCCGCCATGACGACGCCACCCGGGAAGGTCACCGCGACGATGGTGGTGCCGTGCGGCGCCAATTCGCTCGCGCTTCCTGGACTGCCCGCGGGCAGCGAGCGCCGGGCGGGGAGCAGGTCGGGAGCGTTCTCGGCGAGGAAGTCGCTGAAGGAGGAGGTCCCGGGGCGCAGGTAGGCGCCCGGGATGCGCGCGTCGTTCATTCGCCACCCTTCTGGATGAACGACTTCACGAAGTCCTCGGCGTTGGACTCGAGGACCTCGTCGATCTCGTCGAGGATCGCGTCGACGTCGTCGTCGAGAGCCTCCTTGCGCTCGGCGACGTCGGACTCTGGAGCGACGTCCGTCGACTCCTCCGTCTCGTCTGACTTGCGCGGCTGCTTCTGCTCCTGGGCCATACCGCCACCCTAGCGACCTAGCGTGACAGTGCGCGGACCAATTCGACTGCTGTCGCGCTCGCGTCGATCAGCTCACCCACGTGCGCCCTACTGCCACGCAGCGGGTCCATCGTCGGCACGCGTTGCAACGAGTCCCTGCCGGGGAGGTCGAAGATGACCGAGTCCCAGGATGCCGCTGCGACGTCAGCGCCGTACTTCTCCAGGCAGCGCCCGCGGAAGTAGGCCCGCGTCTCCTCGGGAGGGTCGGTCATCGCCCGGTCGACCTCGTCGTTGGTGAGCAGGCGCTGGATGCGCCCCGCGCCGACGAGCCGGTGATAGAGGCCCTTCTCGGGACGGATGTCGGAGTACTGGTAGTCGATCAGTTGCAGCTTCGCGTCGTCCCAGGCAAGTCCGTCCCGGGATCGGTACTGCTCGATCAGCTTCAGCTTGGCCACCCAGTCGAGCTGATCGGCCAACGACATCGGATCCGTCTCCAACCGACCCAGCACGTCCTCCCAGCGGGCCAGGACATCGGTGGTCTGGGGGTCCGCGTCCGCGCCCAGCCGATCCTCGACGTACTTCTTCGCGAGGTCGAGGTACTCGAGCTGGAGTTGGATACCGGTGAGCCGGCGTCCGTCGGCCAGCGTGACCGTCTGCTTGAGGCTCGGATCGTGGGAGACCGCCCGGAGCGCAGCGACCGGCTTGTCGACGGTCAGGTCACGGGAGATGAACCTGTCCTCGATCATCGCCAGGACCAGCGACGTCGTTCCGACCTTGAGGTACGTCGAGATCTCGGCGAGGTTCGCGTCTCCGATGATCACGTGGAGGCGACGGTACTTGTCGGGGTCCGCGTGGGGTTCGTCCCGGGTGTTGATGATCGGTCGCTTGAGGGTCGTCTCGAGGCCGACCTCGACCTCGAAGAAGTCGGCCCGCTGACTGATCTGGTAGCCGCGCTCCCGACCGTCCTGGCCCTTGCCCACCCTGCCCGCACCGCAGATCACCTGCCGGCTGACGAAGAACGGCGTCAGGTGGCGGACGATGTCGCCGAACGGTGTCGAGCGCCGCATCAGGAAGTTCTCGTGGGCGCCGTACGACGCTCCCTTGTTGTCGGTGTTGTTCTTGTAGAGCACGATCGACGGATTGCCGGGCAGCTGCTGCGCACGCCGGGCCGCGTCGAGCATGACCTGCTCCCCCGCCTTGTCCCAGCGCACGATGTCGAGCGGCGTGACCACCTCAGGCGTGGAGTACTCCGGGTGCGCGTGATCGACGTACAACCGAGCACCGTTGGTCAAGATCACGTTGGCGAGACCGAGGTCCTCGTCCGTCAACTGCGTCGGGTCAGCGACCTGGCGCGACATGTCGAAGCCGCGGGCGTCCCGCAGCGGCGACTCCTCCTCGAAGTCCCAACGGGCGCGGCGTGCCTTCACGGTCGCCGATGCGTAGGCGTTGACGACCTGCGACGACGCGACCATCGGGTTGGCGGAGGGCTGGCCCTGGACCGAGATGCCGTACTCCACCTCGGTGCCCATCACGCGGCGCACACTCATGTCGCCAGCCTACGGCGTGGAGACGAGCCAGTGTCAGGATGCCGGTCCGGCTTCCGGGTAGTGGTCAGACACGGATAGACACGGGGAGGCGCGCATGGTGGGCGTGGAGGAGCGGACGGAGCACGCTGCGCGGGAGGCACGCGACCACCCTGCGGTCACCAATGTCGCGCGGGCCGGGATGGCGGCCTACGGCGTCGTCTACACGATCATCGCCTGGTTGGCCGTGCAGCTGGTGCTGGGCCGACCTGACGGATCGGCGTCCGGTCAGGGAGCGATGCAGCAACTGCACCACCAGCCGTTGGGGAGCGTGGTCCTGTGGCTCGTGGCCGTGGGACTCAGCGGACTCGCGCTGTGGGAGATCTTCCAGGCGGTGGGCGGTCATCGCGACACACAGGGCGCACGCCGGTGGGCGGCGCGCGCCGGTTCGATGGGCCGGACAGTCGTCTTCGCGGTGCTGGCTCTTCTCGCGATCCGCACGGCGAGTGGTGGTTCAGGAGCTGGGTCCGGGTCTGGCTCCGGCAGCGGGTCGGGCGGTCTCACCGGGCGACTGGTGGCCCTGCCGATCGGACCTGCGCTCGTCATCGTGGCGAGTGTGGGCGTCGCAGCCGTCGGCGTCGTGAGCATCGTCAAGGCGATCTCCCACCGCTGGCGCCGCGGACTGGAGGCAGAGGCCCGCGCGGGAACGCTCGGAAAGGTGGTGACGGTCCTCGCCCGAGTCGGGTTCGTCGCGCACGGCGCATCCTTCATCCTGCTGGCCGGCATGCTCGGCTGGAGCGCGATCACCCACGACCCGCAGAAGCCGACCGGGCTGGACCAGGCGATCGTCCGATTGCGAGACGAGCCGTTCGGTCCCGCGCTGATGCTGCTCGTCGCCCTCGGACTCGGGTGCTACGGCATCTTCCACGTGCTGCGCGCAGCGTCCTTGCGCGCGAATTGATCCCGACCGGTGATGTGCCGGGCTCGGACGAGCCCGGCACATCGTCACGTCAGCGGCTCTTGGCGACCTTGACGGCAGCGGAGACGCCGAGGGCAGCAAGGGCGACGATGATGAGCTTCTTCATGGGGATTGCTCCTCGCAGATGGTTGTCGGAAGGACGCCTCCCACCCTAGGCCAGCGCGCCAAGTGAGACTCAGAGATGCCGGCCGGCAGCGTGTCGCGGCCCTACAAGTACTGGCCCGTGTCCTGCACAGTGTCGATGGAGCGGCCCGGCTCGGTTCCCTGCTTGCCGGTGATCAGGGTGCGGATGAAGACGATCCGCTCGCCCTTCTTGCCGGAGATTCGGGCCCAGTCGTCGGGGTTGGTGGTGTTGGGGAGGTCCTCGTTCTCCTTGAACTCGTCCACGCAGGCCTGAAGCAGGTGCGAGACCCGCAACCCCTTGACGTCGTGCTCGAGGAAGTCCTTGATCGCCATCTTCTTGGACCGGTCGACGATGTTCTGGATCATCGCGCCCGAGTTGAAGTCCTTGAAGTAGAGGACCTCCTTGTCACCATTGGCGTAGGTGACCTCGAGGAAGCGGTTGTCCTCGGTCTCCGAGTACATCCGCTCCACGGTCGCCCGGATCATGCCGGCCACCGCCGCCGAGCGGTCGCCGCCGAACTCTGCGAGGTCCTCGGGATGCAGCGGCAGGTTGGCGGTGAGGTATTTGCTGAAGATGTCGCGCGCCGACTCGGCGTCGGGTCGTTCGATCTTGATCTTCACGTCGAGGCGCCCCGGCCGCAGGATCGCCGGGTCGATCATGTCCTCACGGTTGGAGGCGCCGATCACGAGGACGTTCTCCAGCAACTCGACGCCGTCGATCTCGCTGAGCAGCTGCGGCACGATCGTGTTCTCGACGTCGGAGGAGACGCCGGAGCCACGGGTGCGGAAGAGCGAGTCCATCTCGTCGAAGAACACGATGACCGGCGTACCGGTGCTCGCCTTCTCACGTGCGCGCTGGAACACCAGCCGGATGTGGCGCTCAGTCTCGCCGACGTACTTGTTGAGGAGCTCGGGGCCCTTGATGTTGAGGAAGTAGGACTTCCCCTCCTGGCCGGTCTTGGCCGCGACCTTCTTGGCGAGTGAGTTGGCGACCGCCTTGGCGATCAGCGTCTTGCCACATCCCGGCGGACCGTAGAGCAGGATCCCCTTCGGCGGCTTGAGCTCATGCTCGGCGAACAGCTCGGGGTAGAGATACGGCAACTCGACGGCGTCCTGGATCGCCTCGATCTGGTTGCCGAGGCCACCGATCGTCTCGTACGTGATGTCGGGAACCTCTTCGAGGACGAGCTCCTCGACCTCCGACTTCGGGACCCGTTCGTAGACGTAGCCGGAACGCGAGTCGAGCAACAGGGAGTCGCCGGCCCGCAGCGTGGAGCCGAGGAGCGGCTCGGCCAGGCGTACGACGCGCTCCTCGTCGGCGTTGGCGATCACGAGAACCCGCTCGGCGTCGGCCAGCAGCTCCTTGAACATGACGACCTCGCCGACCGTCTCGAAGGCGAAGGCAGCGACGACGTTCATCGACTCGTTGAGCAGGACCTCCTGGCCGCGCTGCAACCCGTCGAGCTCGACGTTGGGGCTGACACTCACCCGCAACTTGCGTCCGCTCGTGACGATGTCGACCGTGTCGTCCTCGTTGCGCTGGAGGAAGGTGCCGAAACCAGCAGGCGGTTGCGCGAGCCGGTCGACCTCTTCCTTGAGCTTGAGTATCTGATCGCGGGCATCACGCAAGGTGCCGGCAAGGCGTTCGTTCTGCGCCGTGACGGCGGCCAACGATCGCTGGGCCTCGGCCAACCTCATCTCGATCGATCGAGAAGCGGCGCCCGGCGTGTCGAGCACGCGCCGGCGCAGATCGATGACCTCGTCCTCGAGGTAACGCACCTGGTCCTCGAGCTCTTCGCGGCTCGGGGAGCGGTGCCCTCCCGAAGTGCCTTCTCCCATGTTCGTCATGGCACACCTCCTGTTCCCGACCCTACTCGGGCGGGGATGAGGAGGAAGTGATTTTGAGGTCAGCCGGGGCCTTCGCGCGTGTTGCGCTCAGTCCTCGGTGGACTCCTCGACCACGGCGTCGATGACCGGGTCCTCGACCGGCGCCGCGACCCCCGGCGGACGGGGGCCGGTGTAGTCCGGTCCGTAGGCGCCGGGAGCCGGGCGGCGCTTCTTGAGCGGTGCCCTCTCCCCCGGCGCCATCCGGCGCGCAGTGACCAGGAAGGCGGTGTGTCCGATCATCTTGTGACCGGGTCGAACGGCAAGACCCTCGACGTGCCAGTCACGCACGAGCGACTCCCAGGGTGCGGGCTCCGTGAACCCTCCATGCACTCGGACCGCCTCCACGAACTTCGACAACTGCGTCGTGGTGGCGACGTACGCACAGACGATGCCGCCGGGCAGGAGCGCGTCGGCAGCGGCGTCGAGGCAGTCCCAGGGCGCCAGCATGTCAAGGATGATCCGGTCGCAGCGCTCACCGGAGGCGGGCAGGGCTTCGGCGAGATCGCCGAGGGTGAGCCGCCAGGCGGGGTGGTCGCCGCCGAAGAACTGGGTGACGTTGCGGCGGGCGACGTCGGCGAACTCCTCGCGTCGCTCGTACGACGACACACGGCCGTGCGGTCCGACGGCGCGCAGCAGCGAGCAGGGTAGTGCACCCGACCCCACACCGGCCTCGACCACGTGAGCGCCGGGGAAGATGTCCGCCATCGCAACGATCTGGGCAGAGTCCTTGGGATAGACGACCGCCGCACCGCGGGGCATCGACACGACGAACTCCGACAGCAGGGGCCGGAACACGAGGTACTCACCGCCCACGGAGGACGTGACGGCGAAGCCCTCCTCGCGACCGATCAACTCGTCGTGCTCGAGGTGGCCCTTGTTCGAGAAGAAGCGCTTGCCCGGCACGAGCTCGAAGTTGTGCTTGCGTCCCTTGCCATCGACCAGACGGACCCACTCGCCCGCGCGCAACGGGCCACGGTGGACACCGGACCAGGCTTCGGGAGAGACATCGCCGGGGGCAGGCTGCTGGGGTGCTTCGCTCACCGGCGCAATCTATCGGCCTCGTCGCCGGCAGTCCGCATCAGCAGGGCGGGCTATCCGCGGACGGCGCGCAGGACGTCACTCGTCGCCAGCACGCCGTACACCCCGCCCTCGTCGTCGACCAGGACGTACTCGGTCGCCGGGGTCGTACGCAGACGATCCAGCAGGGCGTCGCCCGCGATCCCGGCCGGCAGGGTCAGGCCGGGTTCGAGGGTTCGACTGACCGTGGAGACGGCGACCCACGGAGCCCGTTCCGGCGGGACCGCGCGAGCTGCTGAACCGTCGACCACGCCGGCGACCCGGCCGTCCGCGCTGACGGTGACGATGCTGCGGGCCTGTGCTTGGTTCGCTCGGCGCAGGGCTTCGGACAACGGCAGATCATCCGGTACGCCGAAGGCGGGCCGCGCCAGGTCGCGCGCGACGACCTCGGAGAACTGCCGGGTGAAGCGCGCCGCGCGCAGGGCCTGGCTGGCACCGCTCCACAAGAACATGGCGACGACCAGGAGGATGAACGGGTTGACCGCGTCACCGCCCCGTGACGACCAGATGGCCCACACCCCGACGAGGACAGCGGTCACACGACCGCCCCATGCTGCGACCGTCGTACCGGTGTGCACCTTGCCGGTCGCGGCCCAGACGGCGGCCTGGAGTCCCCGACCGCCGTCGAGCGGGAGTCCGGGCACGAGGTTGAGGATCCCGATCATCAGGTTGGCGCCCGCCAGTCCTTCGACGACCAGGAGCAGCAGCCCGTCGGGGATCACGAACCACAGGCCCAGCGCAGCAGCTCCCACCCCTAGTGAGGTGATCGGCCCGACGACTGCGATCCAGAACTCCTGGCGGGGCTGCCTGGACTCGCCTTCGATGGCTGTCGCGCCACCGAGGAAGTGGAGGGTGATCGAGTGGACCGTGAATCCGAAGCGCCGGGCGACGACGGCGTGGGAGGCCTCATGCAGGAGAACGGCGAAGTAGAGCGCCATCGCGAACGCCACGCCCACGACGTACTTCCAACCGCCCAGTCCGGGCTGAACCTGGTCGACGCGGGGGCCCATCACGAACGCGATCAGTGCGGCGATCAGGAACCAGGAGCTCGACACGAGCACGTCGCTGCCCGCGATCCGGCCGATGCGGAACATGCCGCGGGGCACGGGGGCGCGTTGCTCGGACACAGCTCGAGGCTATCCGGCGGACGTCTGGCGTCAGTGTCGGAGGGCTCGCCTAGGGTCGCTGGCATGTCGACCACATCACCCGCCGTCGGGATCGAACCCGCCGACCCGGCCGAGCGTCGCGGGAGCCGGGTCGACGGTGTCGACGTCGTGGGAGCCCTGTCCCCGTCGCGAGTCGGCGACTTCATGAACTGCCCGTTGCTCTACCGCTTCCGCAGCATCGACCGGCTGCCCGAGCCGCCCTCGCCCCCGGCGGTGCGCGGAACCGTCATCCACCGGGTGCTGGAGCAGCTCTTCGACCTTCCTGCCGGTGAGCGCACGCCGGAGCAGGCCGACCGGATGGTTCTACCCGCGTGGGAGGAGTTGCAAGAGGTCGAGCCGGCGGTCACCGCGATGTTCCCGGTCGAAGGCCCGGAGATCGCCGCCTGGTTGGCGTCCTGTCGCGAGACACTCGCGAAGTACTTCGACCTCGAGGACCCCACCCGCCTCGAACCCGCCGAACGCGAGTTGTACGTCGAGACGCTGACGGACTCGAAGCTGCTGCTGCGCGGGGTGATCGACCGGGTCGACGTGGCTGCGGACGGGTCGATCCGGATCTGCGACTACAAGACCGGAAGTTCCCCCGGCGAGAAGTTCGAGGGCAAAGCGCTCTTCCAGCTGAAGTTCTATGCCCTGGTGCTGTGGCGCATGCGCGGCGTAGTGCCGACGATGCTGCAGTTGGTCTACTTCGCCAACAGTGAGGTCCTGCGCTACCAGCCCGACGAGCAGGACCTCCTCGCCACTGAGCGCAAGGTGCTGGCGGTGTGGGACGCGATCAGGGCTGCCACCGAGTTGCAGGAGTTCCTCCCCCGCAAGGGTGCCGGCTGTCGTTGGTGCTCCCACCAGGCGATCTGCCCGGCGTACGGCGGCACGCCGCCGCCCTATCCGACGCCGGTCACAGAGCAGCCAGGTCAGCTGGACTGAGTCCCATCAGGGTCTCCCGGAAGTAGCGGTTCGGTCCCTCCGGCACCGGCACATGGTTCGGTACGACGAGCACCCGGCAGCCTGCCTCCTCCGCCGACCGGGCTCCCGTGGGCGAGTCTTCGACCGCCACGCAGTCCGCCGGGTCGACGCCCAGCGCTGCGGCCGCGGTCAGGTAGGGCTCCGGATGCGGCTTGCCGTTGTCGACCATGTCACCGGTGACGATCACCCGGAACGTCTCCGGCGGCAGGTGTTCCAGGATCGGCGCGACGAATCGCTGGTAGGACATCGTCACGAGGGCGCAGGGCACGCCCGCTTCCCGAAGAGACAGCAGCATCTCCCGTGCCCCGTCGCACCATGGCACCGCGTGCCGGACCTGCTCGACGACGCCGTCGAGCAGCATCTCCACGACCTCCTCGGCCGACTGGTCCAGCCCGAGCTTGGCCTTGATGTACTCCCCCGACACGATCAGCTCGTTGCCCACCAACGCCATCGCATCCGCGTGCGTCCACGTCCCGCCGTACTGCTCTGCGATCGCTTCCTCGGTGGCCATCCAGTACGGCTCGGTGTCGACCAGGGTCCCGTCCATGTCGAAGAGCACAGCGGCGGGCAGTCGTCGGTCATCGGCCGATGGTCGGCCGACGGTCGCTCGTGAACTCACGAGGCCCAGCATGCCTGCCGACCGGCCTGGCTCGGAAATGCGCTGCGCCGCGCCGGGCACTCATCAGGTGAGTGCTCAGCACGGCACAGGTGCAGCGGCGGACCTCAGGCGTCGTAGTCGATCCGCAACTCCTCGGTGACCGGGTGTGCCTGGCAGGTCAGGATGTAGCCCGCCTCGACCTGACCGTCGTCGAGGGCATGGTTCTGGTCCATCACGGCGCGACCCAGCAGGACCTTCGCCCGGCACGTGCCGCAGGCGCCTCCCGCGCAGGAGTACGGCGGATCGATGCCGGCCTGCAGCGCAGCGTCGAGGATCGAGTCGCCGGTGGACGCCAGCGTGAAGGACGACTCCACGCCATCGACCGAGACGATCACCTCGCTGTCGATCTCGACGTCGATCAGCGACGCAGCGGACTCGAGGTGGAAGACCTCGCTCAGCACGCGACCGGTCGGTCGCGCAGCAAGCGCTGCGCCGACCTCGTCGACCATCTGCTGCGGGCCGCAGAGGAACCACGCGGTCACACTGCTGGTGTCGGGGACGAGGTCGGTCACCAGGGCCGGTGTGATCCGACCGCTCAACGGCGCCCCCGCCTCTCGGGACAGCACGTGGCGGACGGTCAGCCGGTCGCCGTACTGCTGCTCCCACCGCGCGATGGTGCGGTCGAACA
>JASLDK010000379.1 GCA_030145945.1 Nocardioides sp. | reverse complement strand
AGCATCATCGGTTCGTTCCTCATCGGCCTGCTGGCCCTGATGATCGTCTTCGGGTGGCGCGCGCAGAAGGCGGCGTTCCGGCGTCTCGACGGCCAGCTCGGCGCCGCGGCTCGTGCCCTCACGATGCTGCGCCGCGGTTGGGTGATCGAGGAGGTCGTCGAGACGCCGGAACGCCGCCTTCTGCGCGCGCCGCCCGAAGACGATCATCAGGGCCAGCAGGCCGATGAGGAACGAACCGATGATGCTGAGGATCATCTTGAAGGTGCCGCCACCCGGCAGCACCTGGAAGAGCAGGAAGCCGAGACCGCCAGCGATCAGGAACGAACCCAACAGCCACCAACGGATGGCCGGGTCGACCTCCCGAGACATCTTGTAGGTCTCGAGGATCTGCCGGCGGCGGCTCATCGTGGACGGGTCGAGGGGCGTGTTCGACATGGGGTGCTGCAGTCTCCTCGGACGGAAGTTCAGGCGGTCATCAAACGGTGACGTCGGCACGCGCTTCGCGCGCGTCCATCGCCTGACGATACAGACGACCGGCCCGGTACGACGAACGCACGAGCGGGCCCGAGAGGACTCCGGCGAATCCGATCTCCTCGGCCTCGGCTGCGAGCTCGACGAACTCCTCGGGCTTGACCCACCGCTCGACCGGGTGGTGGCGCGGGGAGGGCCGCAGATATTGGGTGATCGTGATCAGCTCGGTCCCGGCCTCGTGCAGGTCGCGGAGCGCCTGGGAGACCTCTTCGCGGGTCTCGCCCATGCCGAGGATCAGGTTGGACTTGGTGACGAGTCCGAACTCGCGGGCAGCCGTCAGCACGCCCAGGGACCGGTCGTAGCGGAACGCCGGACGGATCCGCTTGAAGATCCGTGGCACGGTCTCGAGGTTGTGGGCGAGCACCTCGGGACGGGACTCGAAGACCTCGGCCAGCAGGTCGGGCTGTCCGTTGAAGTCGGGGACCAGGTTCTCGACGCCGGTGCCGGGGTTGAGTTCGTGGATCGCGCGGACCGTCTCGGCGTACAGCCAGGCGCCGCCGTCGGGGAGGTCGTCGCGTGCGACGCCGGTGATAGTGGCGTACTTGAGCTCCATCGCCTGCACGGACTCGGCGACCCGACGGGGTTCGTCGCGGTCCAGCGGCTGCGGCTTGCCGGTGTCGATCTGGCAGAAGTCGCATCGCCGGGTGCACTGGTCACCGCCGATGAGGAAGGTCGCCTCGCGGTCCTCCCAACACTCGAAGATGTTGGGACAACCGGCTTCCTGGCAGACCGTGTGGAGTCCTTCGGACTTCACCAGCTTCTGGAGCGCGGTGTATTCCGGCCCCATCTTGGCCTTGGTCTTGATCCAGGAGGGCTTCCGCTCGATCGGGGTCTCCGCGTTGCGGACCTCCAGGCGCAGGAGCTTGCGCCCCTCGGGTGCTGCAGTCACCGGTCCAGCCTACTCGCGGAGCCATGGAGGACCGCTTCGGCGTCCAGGCCGATCAGCGCGCGGGATAGCTCAGGACGGGTACGCCGACGGGGCGGCTCGCCTTCGCCGGATCCGGACGCGCCTCGTAGTCGGGCGTCGGGACGTAGTCACCCCAGGCGAGGTAGTCGGTCAGGTGGCGTCGTACGGAGTCGAGGACCTCGCGCACCGGCACGTCGCGGCCGAGCTCGGCGGACAGGGAGGTCACGCCGGCATCCGCGATGCCGCAGGGGACGAAACGGTCGTACCAACCCAGGTCGACATCGCAGTTGAGGGCGAAGCCGTGCATCGCGACACCGCGACGCACCCGGATGCCGATGGCCGCGATCTTCCGCTCGCCGCCCCTGGCGTCGGCCTTGAGCCAGACGCCGGTGCGGCCGGGGATCCGGGCGGTGGTGACGCCGAAGTCCTTACAGGTGGCGATGATCGCCTCCTCCAGACGGCGCACGTAGTCGACGACCTTGACGTGGTCGGGCAGCCGCACGATCGGATAGCCGACCAACTGGCCGGGGCCGTGGAAGGTGATCTTGCCGCCGCGGTCGACCTCGATGATCGGTGCGCCGCCGGGGTCGGCAGGACGCTCGTGCAGTTCGGTACGCCGGCTGGCAGTGAACACGGGCGGGTGCTCGACCAACAGCACGGTGTCGGTCAGCTCGCCGTCGGCGACCTGGGCGTGGAGCTCCTTCTGCAGGTCCCATGCCTCGACGTAGTCGATGAAATCCGGTCCGAGTCCGTCCTCGCGGAAGGTGAGCGCCACGTCGATCACCCTACTGCTGGCCTGTTCGACGCGACCCTGTGGATGACGGGATGCGGCCTCGCTCGATCGCGGGTAGGACTGAGCCATGCGGATCTCGGGAAGCGCCCGCGCCGTCCTCATCGGCACGATTGCCGTCGTCGTCGCGGTCGTCGCGGTCGTTGCAGGGGTGGCCTGGTGGGGGCGCCCCGATCCCGGCCGTACGCCGATGGCGGGGCCGAAGGTCGTCGTCGCGCCTGCCGCGGGGCGGGTGGAGGCGGTCCGGGTGGTGGCCTCGCTGGCGGTGCTCCGGGACTGGGATCGGGCCAGGGCGGCGGCATGGGCGTCGGGTGATCTCGCCGCGTTGGGAGCGCTCTATGTCCCCGGGGCCGCTGCCGGCAGGGCCGATGTGGCGATGCTGCGGAAGTGGACCGAGCGCGGGTTGCGGGTCGAGGGGATGGAGATGCAGGTGCTCGAGATCGCGCTGCACAGTCAGGGCGCGCGCCGGCTCGTGCTGGTGGTGCGCGATCGTCTGGTGGGTGCGGTCGCGGTCCGTCCCGGTGGCGACGACAGGATCGCACTGCCGCGCGACGGCGCCTCGACACGTCGCCTGGTGTTCGTCAAGCCGGGGGATCAGTGGCTGTTGGCGTCAGCCCGAGAGCAGGAGGGGGAGCCTCAGACGGATGCCAGTCCCGTTGCCAGCACGGAGCCGGCGTCGGGGTCGGCGAAGGAGTAGCCGAGGTCGAGCAGCGCGGCCGGACGGGCGTTGACCGAACCCAGCACTTCGTCGGCCATCGGTCCGGCGGCGACGCGGATGGCGACCGCGGGCGCCGGCACCAGGGCCGGCCTTCCGAGCAACCCGGCCAGCGCCTTCGTGAACTCTGCGTTGGTGGGCGTCTGCGGTGCGCACATGTTGACCGGCCCGGAGGCTGTCGGATGCTCGACAAGGAAGGCGGCACAGACGACCCAGTCCCCCCGTGACATACGCGGAAAGAGCTGCCTGCCCTCGACCAGCCTGCGCCGGCGCC
>JASLDK010000377.1 GCA_030145945.1 Nocardioides sp. | reverse complement strand
AGGCCATGAAGATCGACCCGAGGCCGAGCGTGTAGCCGACGGACAGGTCGAACTCGCCGACGGCCAACGGGATCAGGAGCCCGAGCGCCAGGAGCCCGGTGACGGCGTTGTCGGTGAGCAGCGAGGTGAACGTGATCCAGTGCGGGAAGGTGTCCGGCAACCACACGGAGAAGACGATCACCAGGATGATCAGGACGTAGAGTGCTCCGGCCCGGACGGGGTGGAGCGCCGCCGGCAGGCGGAGGTGGCGCTGGTGCTGCTTGGTCATGGTGGCCTCGTGTTCTTGGTCGGGAGAGTGGCTAGGCGTGGCTGGCCAGGACGGCCTCGGCGATGGCTCGTTCGCCCGAACGGCCGAGCTCGGTGTGGATCTCGCCGTTGCGCAGGACGAGGATGCGGTCGCAGAGCGCCGCGAGGTCGTCCAGGTCGGTCGACGACACGATCACGGACACGCCGCTCGAGGCGACCTTGCGAACCATCTCCCACAGCTGGGCACGCGCCCCGACGTCGACGCCGGCCGTGGGCTCGGAGAGGAGGAGGAGCTGGGGCGAGGTGCTGAGGCAGCGTCCCACGACGACCTTCTGCTGGTTGCCGCCGCTGAGCAGGCCGACCTGGCGGTCCGGGGCCGCAGGCACGATGTCGAGGTCGCGGACCCAGTCGTCGGCGAAGGACGCCTCGGCGTGGCGGTTGACGAGCCCGAGCCGGCCCGTGAGGGAGGCGAGGGTGGACAGGGCCAGGTTCGCGCGGATCGACAGCGTCGGCAGGATGCCGTCTCGCCGACGATCGGGCGGTACGAAGGCCACGCCCAGCGCTCGCGCGCGGGCGGGATCGAGCGAGGTGACCTCGACCTCGGCGTCGCCCAGAGTGAGCGTGCCGGACGCGCCCGCGTCCCCGATGAGCGCCCAGGGCACCTCGTCGTGACCGGCGCCCGCGACACCGGCCAGACCGAGGATCTGCCCGGGCCCGACGGTGAAGCTCACGCCGCGCAGGACGTTCGACCGCAGGTCACGTACGGCGATGGAGGCGCCGCCGGGGGACGGCGGCGTCGCCGTCGAGGTCGTGTCGGCGCTCGGAGGAGCGGCGTGGCCGAGCATGTGCGCGACCAGGGAGCCGCGATCAAGCTCAGCCGTCGGACCGGTGTGGACGACACGGCCGGCCCGCAGCACCGTGATGTCGGTCGAGAGCTCGAAGACCTCCGCCAACCGGTGCGTCACGTACAGGACGCTGTTGCCGCGCCGGAGCAGCTCGCGGACCAGGGTGAAGACGTGTTCCACCTCGGCGCCGGGGAGGTTGGCGGTCGGCTCGTCCAGGATCACCAGACCCGGGGCGGTGTCGGTCCCGATCACCCGAGCGATCGCGATCTGGATCTTCGTGAGCTGGTCGAAGTGCTCGATCTTGTCGTCGAGGTCGATGTGCTCGAGTCCGATCTCGCTGAGGAGCTGACGGGCACGCCGTCGGGCACTGGTCCAGTCGACGAGGCCGACCCGGTTGCGGGGGTGGCCGTCGATGAGCGCCATGTTGTCGAGCACCGACATCGAGTCCACCAGGCCGAGATCCTGGTGCACACATCGGACGCGAAGGCCGTGCAGGGTGCCGCCGACGGCACCGACCGTGAGCGGCGCCGTAGCGCCGTGGACCGCGGCCGTCGCCCCGGCCTCCGGATGCTCGGCGCCGGTGATGATCTTGATCAGGGTCGACTTTCCCGAGCCGTTGGCGCCCAGCAGGGCGTGCAGCTGGCCGGGCGCGATGTCGATGCCGACGTTGTCGAGCGCCCGCGTGCCGGGGAACTGCTTGCTCACCCCGGACAGGGCGAGCATCGGTGGAGAGGTGGTCATCTCGGCCGCTTCCTCTAGTTTACTGTCGCGTAAGTAATCTACGTTGTGGCGGGGGTCACGTCAAGCCCTGGCTGGGTGGTTCGTTCGCCCGCGACCGGGGTGGTCGGTCGTGACCGGACCCGCCATGGGCGACCCAGGAATAAACTGGACGAGTCGGTACAAAAAATGTCTTCGGCGGCCATTGACAAACGCGTAAGTAAACGGCGTAGTCTGACTGCACCGAGTGACGCCAGTCACGCCAACGACTCGGGCAAACCTGCGGAGGAAGAATGAAGCTACGTGCGAGGTCCGTGGCGGTCGCGCTGTCCGTCGCCTTCATGGCGACGGCCTGTGCGAACTCGTCTGCCGGCGACTCCGGCGGCGGCGCCGACAGCGCGGCGGTGCAGAAGGAGGCGCAGGCCAAGATCGACGCGATCGAGGCCGTTCAGGGCGACATCGGCGTGGATGCGCCGCTGTCGAAGCAGCCCGAGCAGGGGCTCGACATCGCGGTCATGAACTGTGGCAGCGCCGCGTGCAACGCCTTCGCCGACGCTGCTGCGGACGCGGTGACCGCCATGGGCTGGAAGCCCCGGGTGGTCAACCAGGGCGTCACACCGCAGTCGATCAGCGCGGCGTGGAACCTGGTCACCCGCCAGAAGCCGAGCGGTGTGGTCTCGATCGGCATCCCGCATGCCGCGTTCAAGGAGCAGCTGGCCAGCCTCGAGGACGCCGGCATCCCGTTCGTCAACACGATGACCGCCGACGAGCCGGGGGACGGCACGACCGCCGTGATCGTCTCGCCGGACGAGGCCATTGCGCTGGGCCGTGCGATGGCGGACTGGATCCTGGCCGAGCACGGCAGCGACGCGGCGCCGCTGTTCGTCACCGCGCCCGAGTTCCCCATCACCGCCCTGGAGCTGGAGGGCTTCGAGGCCGAGATGAAAGAGCTCTGCGGGTCGTGCAAGGTCACGGAGCTGGAGGTCTCGGCCGCGGACATCGGCACCGGTGGCAACCTGACCAAGATCGTGAGCAAGCTGCGGGCCACCCCCAACATCAACTACGTCGCTGGCACCGACTCGCTGCTGACAGGCCTGCCGAACTCGCTGTCGAGTGCCGGCCTCGCCGAGCGGGTCAGCATCGTCGGCCAGGCCGGTGGCCCACCGCAGTATGCCTACCTCAAGGACGGCGGCCCCTACAAGGCCACCATCGTCGCCGGCATGCCGGACGTCGCGTGGCGGGCCGTCGACGCGCTCGCGCGTGCCGTGAACGGCGAGTCGCTCGACCCGGCCAAGGCCGCCGTGCCGATCGCCTTCCTGACGAAGGCCTCGCTCCCGGAGGACACCTCGGCGTTCGCCCCGGTCGCGCAGGACTACGCGGAGCAGCTCACGAAGCTCTGGAAGCCGTGACAGCCAGGCCCGGGCCGCGCCGCCAGACCGTGGCCCGGGCCGCGGCACGCGGCAGCAGGCTCCATCTCGACACACAACGAAGGACTGAAGGATGACAACCGAACGGGTGGCACTCGTGACGGGCGCCGCGAACGGCATCGGCCGACAGATCAGCCGACGGCTCGCGGCGGACGGCATGACGACGGTGGTCGCCGACCTCGACCTGGCGACCGCGCAGACGGTCGCGGACGCGATCACCGAGGACGGCGGGCGCGCACGGGCCGTTCGGCTCGACGTGACGGCTCCCGCGGAGGTCGCCGCCGTTGTCGCCGAGCTCGACCAGGAGCTGGGCCGCATCGACGTGCTCGTCAACAACGCGGGCATCACGAGCGACAACTTCCTGCACAAGCTGTCCCTCGACCAGTGGGACTCGGTGATGGACGTCAACCTCAAGGGCCCGTTCGTCTGCACGCAGGCGGTCGCTCCCGTCATGCGGCGCAACGGCTACGGCCGAGTCGTCAACATCTCGTCGGTCGCTGCCGTCGCCGGCGCGCTGACCTGCGTCAACTACTGCGCATCGAAGGCCGGCGTGCTCGGGCTCACGGTCGGTGTCGCGCGCGAGTTCGGGCGGTACGTCGCCAAGGACGGCGTCGACATGACCTGCAACGCGGTGCTGCCCGGCATCGTCGAGACCCGACTCAGCGAGGTGATGCCCGACGCCGTCCGCCAGCAGCGGATCGAGGACACGCCGCTGCACCGCATCGGCGAGCCCGACGACGTCGCCGACGTGGTCGCCTTCTTCGCCTCCGAGGGATCGCGGTTCGTCACCGGCACGGCCCTGCGGATCGACGGCGGCCTGCGCATGGCGATCGGGTGAGCTGAGATGACGATCTCGATCGGGCGCTCCGACGTCAGCATCACCGACGAGGCCATCGATGAGCTCCGGGCCCGCATCGGCAAGGAGCACGTGCTCAC
>JASLDK010000376.1 GCA_030145945.1 Nocardioides sp. | reverse complement strand
GGTTCGACGAGGCGGTCGCTGCCGGCGTCCACGAGCCGAATGCGATGGTTCTTGCGACCGTCGACCCGCAGGGTGCGCCGTCCGCCCGGATGGTGCTCCTGAAGGGAGTCTCGGCCGAGCGTCCGGATGACGGATTCGTCTTCTTCACCAACACCGCGTCGCGCAAGGGCACGGCGTTGGCCGCCCATCCGCAGGCCGCCCTGCTGTTCCCCTGGCACCCTCTGGAGCGTCAGATCCGGATCGAGGGCACGGCGCAGCCGCTCGGACCGGCCGAGGTGTCGGCGTACTTCTCCTCGCGTCCGCGCGGGGCCCAGATCGGGGCATGGGCCTCGCCGCAGTCGTCAGTCGTCGCCGGGCGCAAGGAGCTCGACGAGCGCTACCGGTCCGCAGAGGAGCGGTTCGCCGAGGGCGGCGTACCGGTTCCACCGGGGTGGGGTGGATATCGCGTGCAGCCGGTTTCCTTCGAGTTCTGGCAGGGGCGACCCGGCCGCATGCACGACCGGATCGTCTACGCCCGCACGGAGTCCGGCTGGGAGATCACCAGGCTCGCGCCCTGAATCCCGCTGTCGTGGGGCTGGTCGCTCTTCTGCTGGGCGAGATAGATCGCGGCCAGCGCGATGAGGACGGCCACGACGGCGACCAGGATGAAGGTCTCGCGCCGACCGTCGCTCGCAGCGGCATCGCCCGGCTGCTCCGGCTTGACGGGCTTGGGCGCCTTCGTGGGTCGGGCCGGCCGGGGTTCCTTGGGCGGCCCGGGAACGGATCCGCCGCTCGGCCGCGGCCCGGATCCGTGACGAGTGCGTCGCTTGCTGCGTCGCCGCCGGATGTCCTCCCCGAGCCCCGGCACCTGACCGGCGCCCTCGAGCGGCTCGAAGTGCGGGACTGCATGGGCCGAGCCGATCACGCGGTGGAAGATCTGAGCGTCGTCGTCGCTGGGGGCGAGGCCCTTCGCCTCGGCTGCGTCGATCACCGGAACGATGCGGTCGGGTTGGAGCAGCGACCGGAACGCCGCGTGCTCGCGGGCCCGGGCTGACTCGCGTCCGTCGCGGTCGCCGTACGCCGTCTCGTCGGAGGTGTTCTCGTCCACGGTCACATCCTCGCTCACGCCCGACGAAGGCGCGCAAGAACCTCGTCGGCGATCGCTTCGACCGCGGGCGAACGGGCGATCTCCTCGGAGATCTCCCCGGCACGCAGACGGTACGACGGGTCGACGAGCACGGCTCGCATGGCCGACGCGAGGTTCTCCGGACCGTCCGTGCGAACGGCGACACCGGCATCGATGAGACGCACGGCATGGTCGAACTGGTCGTAGTCGACCGGCCACACGACCGACGGCAGACCCGCGGCCAGGGTGTGGCCGAGCACGCCCGTGCCGCCGTGGTGCACCACGGCATCGAAACGCGGCAGGTCGCGGGCGTAGTCGACGTAGTCGTGGACGATGACGCCGGAGGCCGCCTCGGGCAGGGGATTCCCGGGGCCGCCGAGGCTGACGTGGACGTCGACGTCGGGCAGTTCGAGCGCGGCGTGCGCAGCGGCCCGCAGGAGGACGGACTTGTGCCACGGCAGGTGGGTGCCTGCCGTGACCAGGACGGCCGCGCGGCCGGGCCTCAGCGTCGGCGGTTCGACGTCGGTGGGCGGTGTGTGGAGCACCGGTCCGACGTACCGCACCGACGGGGGGAGCGATCGGGGATACTCGATGGCCTCGGGCGTCAGCGCGAACACCCGCTCGGCCGAATAGATCGACTCGGAGCCGTCAGGACGATGGATGCGAGCGACGCCCACGTCGTCAAGGCGTACGCCGGCAAGGCGGGGTGCGACGCGCTTGAACCCGTGCACGAACCCTCGACCGGTGGCATCGCGTGCACGGCCGACCGGAGAGGTGCCGGGCCGCCACCCTCCGAGGTACGCCGGCGGGCCGGTGCGGCCCTCGATCGCGCAGGGCGACGGATGGGTGGTCCACCAGGGCACACTGATCTGGTCGGCCGCCGTGCCGACCGCTCCCATCGTGAAGTCGGCGATGACGAGGTCGGGGCGGTGGTCCTTCCAGGTCTGCAGGAGTTCGCGTCGGAAGTCCGCCTGCAGGGCGACGGCGGCGCGGAACTGGCGGAAGAGGAGTCGTGGGTTGCTGCCGATCCGGTAGGGCGGGTTGACGACCCGCTCGATGACGTCGTCGGCGCCGTCGAGGAGCGCGAGACCGGTGACGCCGGACGCAGCGATGGCGGGGAGCGCCGTGGCGGTGCTGATCACGCGGACGTCGAGCTCCGGCTCCCGGGCGAGACGGACGGCGATGCCGAGGGTGGGATGCAGATGCCCGGACATGGGTGGCGCGACGAGGTCGATGCGTTTCACGAGGTGTCCTTGGACAGCTCAGCGGTGAGGTCGCGGCACAGCGCGGCCAGTTCGGGGGAGGCGAGGTAGTCGAGGTGGCCGGAGTCGACCTCGACGTCGTGCGGCCACCAACGCGCCAGATGGTCGGCGGCGCTGGCGACCCGGATCGTGCGACAGCGCGGCGGTCGGGTGGCGACCGCGCCGTAGGCGACGACGGTCAGCCTGTCGAGCAGGTCGGGTGGGAGGTCGAGTCGGCCCAGCAGGTCGAGGCCGATCGACCCGGCCAGGACGAGGGTCTGGTCGGCCTGGCGTAGTTGTCGCTCCACCAGCGGTCGATGGCGCCCTGCCCAGCGCCGTCGGGTCAGCCGGATCCTGAGGAAGAGCCCCAGGTGGCGCAGGCTGCCCAGCCACAACGGGACATCGCGGTAGGGCGCGAGCGTGGCGTCGTACGGAAAGTTGAGACGCACCCTGGCTGACTCGTTGACGGGCAGCCCGTCCAGGAACGCAGTCTGGATGGGGGAGAGCGCACAGGAACGAGGGTTGCTCTGACCGGTCAGGTGGAGCACCTGGAAGCTCATCCTCGGTCCCTCATCGCGCGTGCTTCGGCGCCGTGACCGCGATGAAGTCGTCGTCGGAGCGGACCCGGTAGGTGCGCGTGCGCCAGCGGATCGTGCGCTGGGTTGCGCCATGCAAGAGGTGTGCAGGTTGGGCGAGCTCGGAGAGCAGCGACGGGACCGTCGCGTGGAGGGAACGCCCGTAGATCCGTCGATGCAGGGCCCTCAGGATCAGCCACCGCCCGGTCAGCAGCGCGACTGCCGGCCCGGGGCGGCGGGTGCGCGCGGACCCGACCAGCACCGCCCAGAGCAGATTCGGATGGACTCCGTGGAGCACGCTGATCGCGGCGACCGTGGGGAGGGGCTGGCGGCGCAGCAGCAGGTTGGCGAACAGCATCCACCGATGCATCAGTCGCACGTAGGCGCCCGGCGTCTCGACGGTCGTGGTGATCCACTGCGGTGACGCGGTCTGACAGATCCTCCCGCCGCTTCCGAGGACGGCGCGCGCAACGGCCAGATCGTCGGTCAGGTTGTGCAGGATCGGTGTGAATCCGCCGATCCTGCGCAGGTCCTCGACGCGCATCGCCCAGCACATCCCGTTGATCGTGACCGGTGCCATCGGCAGATAGGTCAGCGCCGCATTGTTCTCGACGAACTGCTCGACGAGGCGTGCCCACGGCGTCCGCCCGGGCAGGTACGCCGGCAGCCCGGTCGCCAGCGTCGCCCGGTCGAGCCCGCCGAGCAGAGCCCCGAGGCTGGTGCGGGGGAGCCGGGTGTCGTCGTCGAGCACCAACAGGATCTCGTCGTCGGTGCAGCCGTCGAGTGCTGGTTGGAGTTTGAACAGTTTGGGGTTGATGCCCTCGGGCGCCTGCCCGCAGAGACGGATCTCCAGGCGGGGCGCGGGTCCGATCCGGTCGGCGACCTGTCGGGCCTCGGTGTCGTCCTCGTCGACCAGCCACACGAACCGGGCCCCGGTCAGCGACAGCAGGTTGTCGCGCAACGCGTCCTCGAGACCGGGGTCACCGGACAGGATCGGCTGCACCGCGACGACCTTGTCGATCGCCTCGTCGTCGGGCTGCGTGGCCGCAGGCGCGCGTGATGCGGCCCGCAGCGCGGCAGCGGCCTTGGCGCCCTGCAGGGCGAGGTAGCCGACGGTGCCGAGGGGCAGCAGGCGGCTGGTTCGGCGTACTTGTCCGGCACTCCTGCACCAGCACAGCCGCCTCACAGCTGCTCCTTCTGCCACGCAACGAACCGCTCGACGCCCTCGCTGACCGAGACGGCCGGTGTGCCGAGATCGCGGAGCATCCGGTCGGGGACGAAGGTCTTCGACCAGCTCAGGACCCCGACGCCATAGGGCGTGATGGGCGGTTCGCCGGGCAGACGCAGGATCCGCCAGGTCCGCTCCAGCACCGTCGCCGCGCGCATCGCGGTGTTCAGGCTGACCTCGCGGCTCGGCGGATCGAAGCCGAGCCGCCCGATGACGTCGAGCAGCATCGCCTGGATCTCCACGGGCTCGGCGTTGGTGAGGTGGTAGATCCCGGTCAGCTCCGGTCGCGCCGCGAGATCGATGAGGTACGCCGCGAGGTTGTCGACATAGATGAGGTCGCCGACGGCAGGGGTGGCTCGGCCGGTCAGGCGCGGCACGCGGCCGGCTTTCGCGGCGGCGATGATCCGCGGGAAGAGCACCGTGTCGCCGGGGCCGAAGACCGCGCGGGGACGGGCGATCACCCAGCTGCCGGCGTACCTGCTGACGACGTCCTCGGAGGCCGCCTTGGTGCGTGCGTAGTCGTTGGCGAAGGTCGTGGGGCGGGGTGTCTCCTCGGTCATGTCGAGTTGGTCGCCGTCGCGGTAGAGCACGGACGATGACGACACCAGCACGAGCCGCGGGCTGCCGAGCGCACGGCACCAGTCGACCATCGTCTGCGTGGCGGCGACGTTGTCGCGGTCGTAGGCCCTGCGAGGTGCGTACGGCGTGGCGCGCGCTGCGGCATGGATGACGGCGTCGGGTCTCCACGGCAGGTCCGGGAGTTGGTCGACGCAGATGCGACCGAGGTCGATGCTGAGGTAGCCCTCGTCCGGGAGCGACCGCCGACCGACGCCGATCACCTCGTGGCCGGCCGCGCGGGCCATCTCCACCAGTCGACCGCCGACGAATCCGGACGCGCCGGTGACGAGCAGCTTGAGGGGTTCGGTCACGGGATCCTCCTGATCCGGCGGCGCTTCTGGTCGGGGGCCTCGTCCGGCCAAGCCATGGGCACGACGACGGGCGGTCGGGCACGAAGGCGCGCCGCGAGCCGCTCGATCTCGCCTGCGACGCGGGCGAGGGCGCCCTCGTCCCGAGTGGTCATCGCCAGCCGCCACTCGAATCCGTGCTGCTCGATCCGATAGTCGCCGAGGTCGCCGGCGAGCGCGACGGCATGGCGCAGGACGTCGGGAAACACCGAGACTTCGGGATCTCGAGGATCCAGTCCAGGAAGGAGGAGCACATCGTCGGCGCGACCGAGCACGGCCGTGATGCTTCGTCCGGGGCGTGCACACGAGCACGGACCCGGTGCTGCGAGCAGCACGTCGTCGAGCCGATGGCGTACGACGAACTGGGTGGTGCGGGTGAAGTCGGTGATGATCGGCCGGAAGCGCTGGTGGTCGATCCACTCGGGCTCGACGTGCAGGTGCGCCTCGTTGAGATGCAGTCGCCCGGCCGGGCAGCTGACCGCCAGCAGGCCTTCCGTGGCCTGATAGATCTGCTCGACCGGACGCCCGAAGGTCGAGCGGATGATCGCCTCGTCCTCGGGGTCGAGGGTCTCGGCGACCGAGATCACCTGCAGCGGCCGCACTCGCTCGACCAGCCCGCGATCACGAAGAGCTTCCGCGATCCGCCGCAGCGCGCTGGCGGGCGCGACCA
>JASLDK010000358.1 GCA_030145945.1 Nocardioides sp. | reverse complement strand
CGCGACCTACGTCGAGCCGATCACGCCCGAGTTCGTCGAGAAGGTCATCGCGAAGGAGCGCCCCGACGCGATCCTGCCGACCCTCGGCGGCCAGACCGCCCTCAATGCGGCTATCGCCGCCCACGAGAGCGGGGTGCTGGAGAAGTACGGCGTCGAGATGATCGGCGCCAGCTTCGAGGCGATCCACCGCGGTGAGAACCGCGAGTTGTTCAACGCGATCGTCCACAAGGTCGGCGGCGAGGTGGCTCGGTCGTTCGTGTGCCACTCGATGGACGACGTGGAGAAGGCCGCCGCGGAGCTGGGTTTCCCGATCGTCGTCCGGCCGTCCTTCACGATGGGCGGACTCGGCTCGGGCATCGCTTACGACACCGACGACATGCACCGCATCGCCGGCGCCGGCCTCTCGGCGTCGCCGACGACCGAGGTCCTCATCGAGGAGTCGATCATCGGTTGGAAGGAGTACGAGCTGGAGGTGATGCGCGACAAGGCCGACAACGTCGTCATCATCTGCTCCATCGAGAACTTCGACCCGATGGGCGTGCACACCGGCGACTCGATCACGGTCGCCCCCGCGATGACGCTCACCGACCGTGAATACCAGCACCTGCGCGACCTGGCCATCGGCATCATCCGCGAGGTCGGCGTCGACACCGGCGGCTGCAACATCCAGTACGCCGTGAACCCCGCCGACGGACGGGTCATCGTGATCGAGATGAACCCGCGGGTCTCGCGGTCCTCCGCGCTGGCCTCGAAGGCCACGGGCTACCCGATCGCCAAGATCGCGGCCAAGCTCGCGGTGGGCTACACGCTCGACGAGATCGAGAACGACATCACCGTCGGCCCCAACGGTTCGACCGCCGCGTCGTTCGAGCCCTCCCTCGACTACGTGGTCGTGAAGGTGCCGCGGTTCGCGTTCGAGAAGTTCCCGACCGCTGACGGCACGCTGACCACGCACATGAAGTCGGTCGGTGAGGCGATGGCGATCGGCCGCAGCTTCACGGAGGCGTTCAACAAGGCGCTGCGCTCGCTGGAGAACAAGGCAGCCCCCTTCCACTGGACGGGTGAGCCGGGCGACAAGGCCGCGTTGCTGGAGGAGATCACGGTCCCGCACGACGGCCGTGTCCAGAAGCTGATGCAGGCGATCCGCGCCGGTGCGACCCAGGGAGAGATCTTCGACGCCACGAAGATCGACCCGTGGTTCGTCGACCAGATGTTCCTGATCAACGAGGTTGCCCAGAAGGTCGCTGAATCCGAGACCCTCGACGCCGGTGCTCTGCGGCTGGCCAAGCGCCACGGTCTCTCCGACGCCCAGATCGCGAGCATCCGTGGGCTGAAGGAGTCCGAGGTCCGGATCGTGCGCCAGACGCTCGGCGTACGCCCGGTCTTCAAGACCGTGGACACCTGTGCTGCCGAGTTCGCGGCGGCCACGCCGTACTACTACTCGTCCTACGACGAGGAGTCCGAGGTCCAGCCGCGTGCCGAGGGCAAGGAGGCCGTGATCATCCTCGGCTCGGGCCCCAACCGGATCGGTCAGGGCATCGAGTTCGACTACTCGTGCGTGCACGCGTCGCTCGCGCTCGCCGAGGCGGGCTACGAGACGATCATGGTCAACTGCAACCCCGAAACCGTCTCGACCGACTACGACACCTCGGATCGGCTCTACTTCGAGCCGTTGACGCTCGAGGACGTCCTCGAGATCTATGAGGCGGAGGAGGCTGCCGGCCCGATCGCGGGCGTCATCGCGACCCTCGGCGGCCAGACCCCGCTGGGCCTGGCCCAAGGTCTGCAGGACGCTGGAGTCCCGATCGTCGGCACCAGTCCCGAGGCCATCGACCTCGCCGAGGAGCGCGGTGCGTTCGGCCGCGTGCTCGCCGATGCGGGCCTCGTCGCGCCCAAGCACGGCACCGCGGTGTCGTACGACGAGGCGCAGGCGATCGCCCATTCGATCGGCTATCCGGTGCTGGTGCGGCCGTCGTACGTCCTGGGCGGGCGCGGCATGCAGATCGTCTACAGCGACGAGGCCCTCGAGGCCTACATCGAGGCGGCGACTGAGATCAGCCCTGACCGGCCGGTGCTGGTCGACCGCTTCATCGACGACGCCGTCGAGATCGACGTCGATGCGTTGTACGACGGCACCGACCTGTTCCTCGGCGGCGTGATGGAGCACATCGAGGAGGCCGGCATCCACTCCGGCGACTCGTCGTGCGCGCTGCCGCCGATCACCCTCGGCGACGCCGAGATCACCCGGATCCGCGAGGCGACGACAGCCATCGCCGAGGGTGTGGGCGTGCGCGGTCTGATCAACATCCAGTTCGCGCTGGGCGCCGACGTTCTCTACGTCATCGAGGCCAACCCGCGCGCCTCGCGCACGGTGCCCTTCGTCTCCAAGGCGACCGGCACGCAATTGGCGAAGGCGGCCGCCCGGGTCATGCTGGGCGAGTCGATCGCTGAACTGCGGGCCTCTGGTCTGCTCCCGGCGGAGGGCGACGGCGGCACCCTGCCGGCCGACTCGCCGATCGCGGTCAAGGAGGCGGTGCTGCCGTTCAACCGGTTCCGCACCAAGGAGGGGCAGTTCGTCGACACCGTGCTCGGGCCGGAGATGAAGTCGACCGGCGAGGTGATGGGCTTCGACGCCGACTTCGGAACGGCGTTCAGCAAGTCGCAGGCCGCGGCGTACGGTCCACTGCCCACCGAGGGCAAGGTGTTCATCTCGATCGCCAACCGCGACAAGCGGACGATGGTGTTCCCGGCGCGGGTGCTGGCCGACTATGGCTTCGAGATCCTCGCGACCCAGGGCACGGCCGACGTTCTGCGCCGCAACGGCATCCAGGCCACCGTCGTGCGCAAGCACTTCGAGGGCAAGGGGCCTGAGGGTGAGCCGACGGTGGTCGACATGATCCTGGCCGGTGAGGTTGCGCTGATCGTCAACACACCGCACGGTTCGACGGGGGGCGGCGACTCCCGGATCGACGGCTACGAGATCCGCTCGTCCGCAGTCCTCACCGGTACGCCGTGCATCACCACCGTGCAGGGCCTGGCTGCCGCCGTGCAGGGCATCGCCGCGGTCCGGGCGGGCTCGATCGGCGTGCGTTCGCTGCAGGAATGGAATGCTGCCGCGGAGGCACAGCGGTGACGCTCTACGACAAGGTCTTCGACAACGTCCTGGTCAGGATGGACGCCGAGAAGGCGCACCACCTGACCTATGACGCCCTGCGTGCCGGCGGACCGGTGCTCTCCAGGGCGCCGATCCCCGGCAGCAAGGGCGCGTCGGTGCAGGCGATGGGCCTGACGTTCCCCAACCGCCTCGGCCTCGCGCCGGGTTTCGACAAGAATGCCCAGGTCTACGACCGGATGGGCGCCTTCGGGTTCGGGCACGTCGAGATCGGGACGGTCACCGCCCTGGCCCAGCCGGGGAATCCCCGGCCGCGTCTGTTCCGGCTGCCCGAGGACCGGGCGATCGTCAACCGGATGGGCTTCAACAACGACGGTGCCACCGCGGTCGCGGCCCGGCTCGCGCGCCGCAGGAAGCGCGCCGGTGGCGGAGTGCTCGGGGTGAACATCGGCAAGTCCAAGGTCGTCCCCGACGACGACCAGGCTGCCGTCGAGTTCGACTACGAGACCTCGACTCGGCTGCTCGCGCCGCACGCCGACTACCTCGTCGTCAACGTGAGCTCGCCCAACACGCCGGGGCTTCGCAACCTCCAAGCGGTCGAGAAGCTGGCGCCGTTGCTCGCGCATGTCCGGCGTACCGCTGACGAGGTGACGTCGGCCCCCTTGCCGCTCCTCGTGAAGATCGCGCCCGACCTTTCCGACGACGACGTGCTCGCCGTCGCCGACATGGCTCTCGATCTGGGTCTGGCCGGGATCATCGCCACCAACACGACGATCTCCCGCGAAGGCCTGCGTACGCCGGCCGCGGACGTCGAGGCGATCGGAGCCGGTGGTCTGTCGGGCGCGCCCCTCACCGTGCGGTCGACGGAGGTGCTGCGCCTCCTGCGGGGCCGGGTGGGCCCGCAACTGACACTGATCGGTGTGGGCGGCATCAGCACCCCCGCGCAGGCACGGGAGCGGGTTGCCGCCGGCGCGGATCTCGTGCAGGTCTACAGCGGACTCATCTACGGTGGCCCGAGTTGGCCCCGGCAGATCCTCAAGGGCCTGTGAGAAAGGGCCGTCCTCATGGCGTTCGGTGACTACCAGATCGAGCTCTACCTCGGTGCACTCGGCGGGGTGCTGCCCGCGCACCCCTTCGACCACGCCGAGCTGGAGCGCAACGCGCTGGCGGCACTGCCGCCGGAGCTGCGGACCTATGTGGCCGGGGGAGCCGGCGACGAGACCACCCAACGAGCCAACGTGGCGGCCTTCGACCGCTATGCCGTGATCCCGCGGATGATGCGGGCCTCGGCCGAGCGCGATCTGTCGGTCGAACTCTTCGGCCGCCGGCTCGAGAGCCCACTGCTGATGGCACCGGTCGGTGTCGTCGGCCTGTGCACCCCGGACCAGCACGGCGACATCCACGCTGCCGAGGTGGCGGCGGCGACCGGCGTACCCCTCATCGGGTCGACGCTGATGAGCGACCCGCTCGAGGACGTGGCAGCTGCGGCGGGTGACGCAGGCAAGTGGTTCCAGCTCTACACGCCCAAGAACCGCGACCTCGCGGCCAGTCTTGTCCGACGGGCCGAGCAGGCGGGTTATGAGGCGATCGTCGTCACCCTTGACACGTGGGTCCCGGGGTGGCGTCCCCGCGACCTGGCGAGCGGCAACTTCCCGCAGTTGCGCGGGAAGGCGCTCGCCAACTACACCTCCGACCCGGTCTTCCAGGAACTGACAGGGCCGAACCCTGACCTCGGAACTGTCGTGATGACGTGGGTCGGCACCTTCGGCCACCCGGTCACCTGGGACGACCTGCCGTGGCTCCGGTCGCTGACCGATCTGCCCATCGTGCTCAAGGGCATCTGCCACCCCGACGACGCGCGCCGCGCGCTCGACGAGGGTGCGGACGGCATCTACTGCTCCAACCATGGCGGTCGCCAGGCCAACGGCGGGGGAGCGGCACTCGACTGGCTGCCCGATGTCGTCACGGCCGTCGACGCTCGCGCGCCGATCGTCTTCGACTCCGGTGTGCGCACCGGGGCCGACGTCGTCAAAGCGCTTGCTCTGGGGGCCGACGCCGTCGCGATCGGCCGGCCCTACGTCTACGGTCTCGCGTTGGGCGGCGTCCCAGGTGCCGTGCACCAGATCCGCGCCCTGCAGGCCGAGACCGACCTGATCATGGCCGTCGACGGCTACCCGACCCTGGCCGACCTGACCCCCGAATCCTTGCGGAGATCCTCCTGATGACCTTTGGCACACGGCTCCACACGGCGATCGCGGACCGCGGCCCGTTCTGCGTCGGCATCGACCCGCACGCCAGCCTCCTCCAGGCCTGGGGGTACGACGACAGCGTGGCCGGGCTCGAGAAGTTCGCGCTCGGCGCCGTCGAGGCGATCGCCCCCCACTGCAGTGTCGTGAAGCCGCAATCGGCGTTCTACGAACGCTTCGGCAGCCGCGGGGTTGCCGTCCTGGAGCGGGTCATCGCCGAGTCCCGTGCCGCCGGATCGCTGGTGCTGCTCGACATCAAGCGCGGCGACATCGGCTCGACCTCGCAGGCCTATGCGGACGCCTACCTCGACCCGTCCTCGCCCTTGGCGAGCGACGCGGTCACGGTCAGCCCCTACCTCGGCTTCGGATCTTTGACGCCCTTCGTCGAGACCGCGCGCCAGCACGACGCCGGCCTGTTCGTGCTCGTTGCCACCTCCAATCCCGAGGGTCCCGAGGTCCAGGAGGCAGTCACGAGCGAGGGAGCGAGCGTCTCCGCCGCGATGCTCACCCACCTCCGTCAGCTCAACGAGGGCGCCGACCCGTTGGGCTCGTTCGGTGCCGTGGTGGGAGCGACGCTCAAGGACGATCGTGGTCTGGACCTGGCCTTCAACGGCCCGATCCTCGCGCCCGGGTACGGCGAGCAGGGCGGCACGACCGACGACCTGCGCCGCGTCTTCGGGGCGAGCGTGGGCAACGTGGTCGCCACGTCCTCGCGTGGGGTGCTGCGCCTGGGGCCTGACGCGGGCGCCCTGCGCGACGCCGTACGCCGGGCCAACGACGAACTGCGCGACCTCGGGGCCTGAGCGGTGCTTGCCCTGGTCCGGCGCAACGTCTGGTGGATCGCCGTCGTCGTGGTCGCCCTGGTCGTCGGGGGATTCGTCTGGCGGCAACGAGGTGACGACGACCCGTTCGCGGGCTACTGCTCCGCGGTCGAGTCCCATCGCGACGATCTCGGTGCCGCGTTGTCCGCGGGCAGGACGACCGGCCTGCTGAGGGCGTTGCCGAGCTTCGAGGATCTCGCCGACAAGTCGCCGCAGGACATCCGCACGGACTGGAACCTGGTCGTCTCCCGGATCGAGGCCTTGGCCAAGGCGCTCGAGGCGGCCGGTGTCGAGGCGGCGACCTACGACCCTGCGAAGCCGCCCGCCGATCTCTCGGACGCTGAGCAGGCGGCCATCAAGAAGGCCGCCGATGCGCTCGGATCGGCCGAGACGGCGACCGCGTTGTCGCGGGTCGAACAGCAGGCGCGCGACGTCTGCAAGACGCCATTGAGCCTGTAGGAGATCGCTGTAAGCACCAGCACGCTGCCCGTGCGTTGCCGTGGACGAAGGGCTGTGACTAGATTGGCGCGGCGGCCTGAAACGCCAGATCGCAACGCTCACCTAAGGATTCCTCACTCGTGGCTCTGCCTCCTCTGACCCCCGAACAGCGCCAGGCCGCCCTGGAGAAGGCCGCGGCCGCTCGTCGCGAACGGGCCGAGGTGAAGAATCGGCTGAAGAACTCGGGCGGCTCGATCGCCGAAGTTCTCGAGCAGGGCCAGACCAATGAGGTCATCGGCAAGATGAAGGTCCTCGACCTGCTGCAGTCCGTGCCGGGCCTCGGCAAGGTCCGGGCGCGTCAGGTGATGGAGCGCCTCGGCATCGCCGAGTCGCGTCGCGTCCGCGGGCTCGGGACCAAGCAGGTCGCCGCGCTCCAGCGCGAGTTCGCCGACGACTGAGGGCTGGTCGATGGCGGCGCGACTCTTCGTCCTGGCCGGTCCGACCGCGGTCGGCAAGGGCACGGTGGCTGCGGGCATCCGCGAGCTCCACCCCGAGATCTATCTGTCGGTGTCGGCGACGACCCGCAGCCCTCGTCCCGGTGAGATCGACGGCGTGCACTATCACTTCGTCGACGACGCCACCTTCGACCAGTGGGTCGCCGAGGGCCAGATGCTGGAGTGGGCGGTCGTGCACGGCGTGCACCGCTACGGCACGCCGCGGGGTCCGGTCGACGAGGCCCTGGCCGCCGGTCGGCCCGCCCTGCTGGAGATCGATCTCCAGGGCGCCCGCCAGGTCCGCGCGTCTGCTCCCGATGCCGTCTTCGTGTTCTTGAAGCCGCCGTCCTGGGAGGAGTTGGTACGCCGACTCGTCGGTCGCGGCACCGAGGGCGAGGAGGAACGGGAGCGTCGTCTCGCCACAGCGCGGCTGGAGCTGGCGGCCGAGTCGGAGTTCGACGTGACGATCGTCAATCGGGAAGTTCACGCTGCCGTGGACGAGTTGGTAACCTTGATGGTTGATCCTGCTGATCGACCCGTCGGTTGATCACGCCCCAACTTCAGTGAGGCTCTCTTCACGTGTCTGCCCCGAAAATCGCCGCTGAGGGTGTCACCAACCCTCCCATCGACGACCTGCTGTCCAAGACCGACAGCAAGTACAAGCTGGTTCTCTACGGAGCCCAGCGCGCGCGGCAGATCAACGCCTACTACTCGCAGCTCGGCGAGGGCCTCCTCGAGTACGTCGGTCCGCTCGTCGACACGCACGTCCAGGAGAAGCCGCTCTCGATCGCGCTGCGTGAGATCAGCGAAGACCTGCTGACCTGCGAGGACATCGACCCGGCCGAGATCGCCGCCGAGGCCGCTGCCGCTGCGGCTGCCGCCGAGGCTCCTGTCGCCGACGTCGAGTGATCTGACCCCGATGACCCGTGTCGTGCTCGGTGTCGCCGGCGGGATCGCGGCCTACAAGGCCTGCGAACTCCTCCGCCGGCTCACCGAGTCCGGTCACGACGTGACCGTCGTCCCCACCGCTGCGGCGCTGGAGTTCGTCGGTGCACCCACGTGGTCCGCACTGTCCGGCAAGCCCGTCTCCGCCGAGGTGTGGGACCGTGTGCACGAGGTGCCGCACGTCCGGCTCGGCCAGGAGGCCGACCTCGTCATCGTCGCCCCGGCCACCGCCGACCTGTTGGCGAAGGCCGCCCACGGGCTGGCCGACGACCTGCTCACGAACACGCTGCTCACTGCGCGATGCCCGGTCGTGCTGGCCCCCGCCATGCACACCGAGATGTGGGAGCATCCGGCCACTGCCGCCAATGTCGCCACCCTCCGCTCGCGAGGTGTGCTGGTGATCGAGCCCTCCGAGGGTCGCCTCACCGGCGCTGACACCGGCAAGGGTCGGCTGCCCGACCCGGCGGAGATCTTCGAGGTCGCCCGTGACGTGTTGTCGCGCAGCCGCGGCGACGACGCCCATCGTGTCGGTCTTCTCGACCTCGCCGGCCGCCAGGTGGTCGTCTCCGCGGGTGGCACCCGCGAACGCCTGGACCCGGTCCGCTTCCTCGGCAACCGATCCTCCGGCCGCCAGGGCCATGCCCTGGCGCGCGCTGCCGTCGCTCGCGGAGCCGAGGTCACCCTGATCGCCGCCAACGTCGATCTGCCCGATCCCGCCGGGGTCAAGGTCGTGCGCGTCGAATCCACGGCCGAGCTGCGCGACGCCGTGGTGTCCGCGGCCGCGTCGGCGGATGCGGTCGTGATGGCAGCCGCTCCTGCCGACTTCCGCCCGACCGAGTTGTCGGACGTGAAGATCAAGAAGGCCGAGGACGGCTCGGCACCGACGATCACGCTCCAACAGAATCCCGACATCCTCAAGGAGATCTCGACCCACCGCGCCCGCGCCGGTGCCGTGATCGTCGGATTCGCTGCCGAGACCGGCGATGCCACCGGCAGTGTCCTCGACCTCGCCCGCGCCAAGCTCGCCCGCAAGGGCTGTGACCTGCTCGTCGTCAACGACGTCAGCGGCGGTGCCGTCTTCGGCAGCAGCGACAACGAAGCAGTCATCCTCGGCGCGGACGGCGCCACGGTCGACGTACCCCACGGTTCGAAGGGCGCGCTCGCCCACCAGATCTGGGACCAGGTCGTGGCGAGACTTTCCTGAGACGTCAGGGCATCACTCCAGCGGCTACGTATCGTTGGAAGTCAGATCGCGCTTCACCTGCACACCATCACCCCCCATTCAGGAGCAACCAACTCATGACCGGACGTCTGTTCACGTCGGAATCGGTGACCGAGGGTCACCCGGACAAGATCGCCGACCAGATCAGCGACACCGTGCTCGACTACCTGCTCGAGCACGACCCCAAGAGCCGCGTCGCGGTCGAGACCCTGCTGACCACCGGCCTCGTCGTGGTCGCTGGCGAGGTCACCACCGAGGCCTACGCCCCGGTCGCCCAGTTGGTGCGTGAGAAGGTCCTCGAGATCGGCTACGACTCTTCCGACAAGGGCTTCGACGGCAACTCCTGTGGTGTCCAGGTCGCCATCGGCGCGCAGTCGCCCGACATCGCGCAGGGCGTCGACACCGCCGAGGACGTGCGCCTCGGCGGCTCGTCCGACGAGCTCGACATGCAGGGCGCCGGCGACCAGGGTCTGATGTTCGGCTACGCCTGCGACGACACCCCGGAGCTGTTTCCGCTGCCGATCAAGATGGCGCAGACGCTGGCCGAGAAGCTCACCGAGGTGCGCAAGGACGGCACGCTGTCCTACCTGCGCCCCGACGGCAAGACCCAGGTCACCATCGAGTACGACGAGGACGACCGTGCCGTGCGCGTCGACACCGTCGTGCTGTCGACGCAGCATGCCGAGGACGTCAGCCAGGAGCAGCTCAAGGCGGACATCCAGGCGAAGGTCATCGAGCCCGTGCTCGAGCAGTTCAAGACCAGCGTCCCGTTCGACGGCTACAAGCTGCACATCAACCCCACCGGCAAGTTCGTCGTCGGTGGCCCGATGGGCGACGCCGGCCTGACCGGCCGCAAGATCATCGTCGACACCTACGGCGGCATGGCCCGCCACGGCGGCGGCGCGTTCTCGGGCAAGGACCCGTCCAAGGTCGACCGCTCGGCGGCGTACGCCATGCGCTGGGTCGCCAAGAACATCGTCGCCGCGGGCCTGGCCCGCCGTGCCGAGGTCCAGGTCGCCTACGCGATCGGTGTCGCCAAGCCCGTCGGGGTCTTCGTGGAGACCTTCGGCACCGGTGTCGTTCCGGACGAGCAGATCCAGGCCGCCGTGCTCGAGGTCTTCGACCTCGAGCACCGCCCGCTGGATCTCCTCGTCGGGCACCACCCCGGTGCCGAAGGTCTCCACGAACACCCCGACCGGCTGGGCCTTGCCGATCGCGTAGGCGACCTGGGCCTCGCAGCGCCTGGCGAGCCCGGCGGCC
>JASLDK010000328.1 GCA_030145945.1 Nocardioides sp. | reverse complement strand
GGTCGCGCCACTGATCGTCTCCGCCAGCCAGCGTTCGGCGGACACCAGATGACCTGCATCGGCGGCGATTCGTCCGAGCAGGAACTCGATCGATCGGCTCAGGATCTCATCGCCCGACTCTGCCGACTCCGCGAGAGCACGCACGGCCGTGCTGCGCGCCGTGTCGTACCGGCCGGCGAGGTGGTGCACGGTGGCCATGGCGAGCAGGGTCTCGCCGCGGCCCAGGCCGACAACGGTGCCGTCGGTGGACTCGGCGAAGTCGAGCGGGATCTGGGCCTCGACGACCGCCTCGGCCTCTCGACCCAGGCAGGCCAGCGCGACCGCACGTGCGTGCGCGATCCGCGCGCGGTCCTGGTCCGAGCTCCCCAGCAGGGCCGCGGCGGCCGTCCCGACCTCCTCGGCCTCCCTCGAACGACCGGCGGCAACCAGCACGGCGGCGCGGGTGAGCTCGAGCGCGGGATGAGGGCGGTGCGCGGAGCGGGACGCCCGATCCAGGACGTCGAGCGCAGCCAGCGGGCCGCGACCGGTGAGCATGCCGACCGCGACCAGGCGCGCGATCCGGGACCCCTGCTCGGGATGGCGGTCCAGCAGTCCGAGCGCCTCCTCTGAGCGGCCGGACCGGAGCAGAGAGTCGGCGAGCAGGAGCAACAGCTGGGTGTCGGCGGGGTTGCTGCGCAGCCCGGCCTCGGCGAGCCGGATGACGCTCGGGTGGTCGCCGGTGTCCGCGGCATAGTGGGCCGCTGCCCGGATCAGGTCCGGATCCGCAGCCAGGCCGGCCTCGACCTGCCACATCGTGACGTGCAGGTCGGCGCGTCCCTCGCTCTGTGCGGCCAACAGCGCCGACTGCTCGGTGAGGACGTCCTCGACCCGCAGGCGTGACATCGCCTGGGTGAGCACGGTCCCATAGACGGGCTGGGCCAGTGCGGCCGTTCCGTCATCGTCCATCCGCACGAGTCCGGCGGTCTCCAGCGCCGCGAGGACGGCGCGGACACCGTCGCCCGGCAGCTGGCCGGGCAGCAGCGGACCGCACACGGAGATGCGTTCGAGGATGTCCCGGGCCTGGGGTCCGAGGGGCGCGATCCTGGCCAGGACCAGGTCCCGCAAGGTCGGCGTACCTGCTGGTCCGCCGGCCAACTGCCACATGTCCCCCTGCGGTGCGCGCACCAGGGAGCCGGCGGCGAGTGCGCCCAGCACGAGTTCGCGCAGGTAGAGAGGATTGCCGCCGCTCGCGGCGTGCAGGCCCGACGCCGTGCGGTGCGCGACCGCGCCGCCGAGCACACCCTCGAGCGCTGCGTGGGTGAGCCCGGAGGCCAGCGGTCCGAGGTCGATCCGGACGTCACGGGCGGCGTTCCAGGTCATCACCAGCGGCTCCGGCAACGGGTCCCCGTGGCGCAGCGCCACCACCAGCCGAACCTGGCCTGCCGCCGCCAGTTGCGCGATCAGCAGCATCGACGCCGAATCGAGCAGCGACACGTCGTCGACCACCAGCACGATCGACCTGCCCTGGGCCGCGGTGGCCAAGCCGGCACCGGCCTCGACGAACAGTCGCGCGGGGTCCAGCGGCGTGCCGTCGTACGGACGCAGGCCGGGGAACTGCGCCGACAGGGCCCCGAGGGGTACGACGGCCAGAATTGCGCTGCCGGAGAGCTCGACCACGTGCTGGCCCGCTGCCCGGGCAGAAGTCGCGACCTCGGCGAGGAAGCGGGACTTGCCGACGCCGGTGGGGCCGTGGACCGTGACGATGCGCGCGCCATGACTGGGTGCGGTGGCGAGGGCGCCGAGGGCGGTGGCCAACTCGTGATCCCGTCCGAGGAGGGGCCAAGGCCGCTCAGGGGACGGCCCGACAGTCGTCGGCATGGCTGGATTCTAGGGCCATCCGCGGAGCCGACGAGTCGGATCGGTGAGTAATCAGCCGACCGTCTGAGTAAAGGATTCTCGCCGCGCTGAGCAGCCGGATGAGCAGGCCTTGCCCATCCGCCGGGGTTCGGTGTGCCCCGAGGCTGATGTCATGTCCCCACGCATGCTTCTTCGCGTCCTCACCATGGCCGTCACCACGGCCGTCGCGGTCGCTCTTCTCGCCCTCGTCCCGGGAGCGGCGTACGCCGACCCGGCTGCTGCGCCGACGGCGTACCCGATGTATCGATCGACTCCCTACAACACCCCGATCACCGGCAATTTCTGCACTGACGCCACCGACCCGCAGGGTGATCCGATCTCGTTGTCCGCGGTCGTCAATGCTGGGCTGACGACGGTCCAGCTCGACGGTTGCGCGTTCACGATCACTCCCAACCTGGGAACGTCCGGCTTGATAGGGGTGGTCTACCGGCTGACCGACGGCGTCAACGTGAGCCCTGACCTCTTCCTCACCATCACCGTCGGCGTTCCCGGCAATGCACCTGTCGTGGCCGGGACGAACACAGCCCAGGCCAAGAAGAACCGGTGGCTGCTCTTCCCCAACCTCGAGGGCTTCCTGATCGGAGACGACGTCGATCCTGAGGGGGAAACGATTCATGCCACCGGGACCAACGTCACCCCGTACCTGCCGGGTGAACGGCTGGAGGGTCTCTCAGACGTCGGGCCGAAGGCGATGGTCTACCGTCCGCCGACGGACTTCGTCGGCACCCGGCGGCTCGTCTACCAGGTGAGCGACGGCGTCAACACCACCCAGCAGGTCTGGACGGTCGTCGTCACCGACCCCGGACCGATGCAGAACCCGGTCGCCGTCTCCGACAGCTACGACGTGCCGCGCAATGGCTCGATCACCGTCGACCAGGCGCACGGCTACCTGGCCAACGACACCGACGGCGACTCGTCGTACTTCCGGTCGGCACGCCGTTCGACCGG
>JASLDK010000315.1 GCA_030145945.1 Nocardioides sp. | reverse complement strand
CCGCACGTTGCCGTGCGTCAGTGCGCCCATCGCGGTCAGCACATGGCTGGGCTCGAGGGTGGAGGCCGTGCAGGCTGAGCCGCTGGCGATGCCGAATCCCCGGCGCGCGAGCGCATTGACGATCTCGTCGCCGCCTACGTAGAGGCATGAGAACGTCACGAGGTGGGGGAGTCGGTCGACCGGATCGCCGACGACCTCGGTGTCCGGCAGGGCAGCGGCCGCGGCCCTGACCCGGTCGACGAGTGCGAACTGCCGGGCGGCTGTGTCCTGCTGTTCGGTCAGCACCACCTGCAGCGCCGCGGCGGCGGCCAGCGCACCCGGTACGTCGGGGAACCCGCCCATCTGATCGAGTCCGTCGTCGCCCGGGAATGGATTCGTCCACCGCGTCCCGCGCCGGACGGCGAGTACCCCGATCCCTGCGGGTCCGCCCCACTTGTGCGCCGAAGCCGCCAACGCATCCCAGCGTCGGGGGAGCGGCACGTGGCCGAGCGCGGCGGCCGCATCCATCAGGAGCGGTACGCCGTCCGGCAGCTCGATCCGGTCGACGGGTTGCAGCGTCCCGACCTCCTGATTGGCGGTCTGCAGGGCGACCACACCGACGCCGGGGCGTCCGGCCGCCGATTCGAGGGCGGTCATGTCGACGCGTCCAGTCGCGTCGACATCGATCCGCGCATGCGCAGGGGACGGGCGCCAGGCCACCGCATGCAGTACGGAGGAGTGCTCGACGGCGCTGTGCACGATCCCGTCCCGTCCGGTGGCGGCCGTCAGTCCGAGCAGGCCGCGCTGCACGGCGTCGGTGCCCGAGGCAGTGAACCCGACCTCGTCAGGGCGCACTTCGAGGCATTCGGCGACCACGGCGCGGGCGTTGTCGAGCAACAGGCGGGCGTCTCGGCCCGCCGCATGAAGTCGCCGCGGGTCGGCGTACCCCCGGTCGAGTGCGGCGAGCAGGGTGTCCCGTGCCGCCGGATGAAGCGGCGTCGCCGACGCGCTGTCGAGGTAGACCTCGGGGGTGCTGCTCACAACCTGACCATAGAACCAGGCGGGGCCAAGCTGCCCAGCAGGCGCCGCTGGTCCGAAACCACCGCCCCGGCAGCCCGGCCGGGGTCGCACTCCGCTAGTGTTCGTAGTGATTCTGACCCTCGAGAGGAAGGCTCGTTCGTGGGCTGGTGGCACCCCGAGCGCACGCGGATGACGCAGCGACGAGTTCGTCGCGCGATCCCGCTCGCCGGATTCGTCGTACTCGCGCTCGCGCTCTCCGGCTGTTCGACCGATACCCAGTGGGAACGGTTCGGCATGCCGGAGATCAAGTCCGAGCAGGGCGAGCACATCCTGTATCTGTGGCAAGGCGCCTGGATCGCCGCGCTGGTGACCGGTGTCATCACGTGGGCGCTCATCATCGGCGTCCCGATCTGGTTCCGTCGTCGTAGCGACGACGAGGTGCCGGTGCAGACGCGCTACAACCTCCCGATCGAGATCTTCTACACGGTCTTCCCGATCATCATGGTGATCGCGTTCTTCTCGCACACGGTGCGTGTGCAGAACATCGCGCTGGAGCACGACCCCAATCCGGATGTGGTGGTCACGGTCGTCGGTCAGAAGTGGTCGTGGACGTTCAACCAGCCCTACGAGGGCGAGAACGTCTTCGTCTCGGGCACCGGTGAGGACATCCCGGAGCTCGTGATCCCGGTCCACAAGACCGTCGAGTTCCGGCTCTACAGCCCCGACGTGATCCACAACTTCGGCATCCCGTCGTTCGCCATGCGCATGGACGTGGTGCCGGGCAACAACAACTCCTACCAGGTGACCCCGACCGCGATCGGGACCTACGACGGCAAGTGCTACGAGCTCTGCGGCGCCTATCACTCGCGGATGCTGTTCAGCGTCAAGGTCGTCTCGGAGGCCGACTACGAGGCCTACCTCGCCAACCTGGCGAAGGACCCGGACCACGTGTCTTCGGAGCCGATCAAGGGTGGCAAGTACTCCACTGAGCTCATCAACAACGAGGAGGGTGAGGGCGAATGACAACGCTCGCGCGTTCCGGAGACCTCAGCCAGCGCAAGCCGCTCGGCCAGCAGGTCGTCCGGGTCCTGACCACGACCGACCACAAGCTGATCGGCAACCTCTACTTCGGCACGGCGATCGCCTGGTTCATGGCGGGCGGCCTGATGGCGCTCGTCATGCGCTCCGAGCTCGCCTACCCGGGCAGCCAGATCGTCAACGAGGAACTGTTCAACCAGCTCTTCACCATGCACGGCACGATCATGCTGCTGCTGTTCGCGACGCCGTTGTTCTTCGGTTTCGGCAACGCGATCATGCCGCTGCAGATCGGTGCACCTGACGTCGCGTTCCCGCGACTCAACATGTTCAGCTACTGGCTCTACCTGTTCGGTGGTCTCATCGCTGCGGCCGGCTTCCTCACTCCGCAGGGTGCGGCCTCCTTCGGCTGGTTCGCCTACTCGCCGCTGTCCGACTCGGTCAACAGCCCCGGCGTCGGCGGCGACCTGTGGATCATGGGCCTGTGGATGGGTGGTCTCGGAACCATCCTCGGTGCGGTCAACTTCATCACGACGATCATCTGCATGCGTGCTCCCGGCATGACCATGTTCCGGATGCCGATCTTCGTGTGGACCGTGCTGATCACCGCGATCCTGGTCCTGGTCGCGTTCCCGATCCTCGCTGGCGCACTCCTCTCGCTCGAGGCCGACCGCCAACTCGGTGCCCATGTCTTCGACACCTCACACGGTGGCGCGATCTTGTGGCAGCACCTGTTCTGGTTCTTCGGGCACCCTGAGGTCTACATCATCGCTCTGCCGTTCTTCGGCATCATCTCCGAGATCCTTCCGGTGTTCAGCCGCAAGCCGATCTTCGGGTACGTCGGCCTGGTGGGTGCCACGCTCGGTATCGCGATCCTCTCGGTCGCGGTGTGGGCGCACCACATGTTCGTCACGGGCGCGGTCAACCTGCCGTTCTTCTCGGGCATGACCTTCCTGATCGCGGTGCCCACGGGCGTGAAGTTCTTCAACTGGATCGGCACCATGTGGGGCGGGTCAGTGCGCATGGACACACCCATGTTGTGGTCGATCGGGTTCCTCACGACCTTCCTGTTCGGTGGTCTGACCGGCATCATCCTGGCCAGCCCGCCGCTCGACTTCCACGTGTCCGACTCCTACTTCGTGGTGGCCCACTTCCACTACACGGTGTTCGGAACGGTCGTGTTCGCGATGTTCGCCGGCTTCTACTTCTGGTGGCCGAAGCTGACCGGTCGGATGCTCGACGAGCGGCTCGGCAAGATCCACTTCTGGCTGCTGTTCATCGGCTTCCACACGACCTTCCTCGTGCAGCACTGGCTCGGCATCGAGGGCATGGCCCGTCGCTACGCCGACTACCTGCCCAGGGACGGCTTCACGACCCTCAACCAGGTGTCGACGATCGGAGCGTTCATTCTCGCCTCGTCGATGCTGCCGTTCTTCTACAACGTCTACGTGTCGCGCAAGGGACCGCTGGTCAACACCGACGACCCGTGGGGTTGGGGACGGTCGTTGGAGTGGGCGACGAGCTGCCCGCCGCCGCGCCACAACTTCCACTCGATCCCGCGGATCCGTTCGGAGTCCCCGGCCTTCGACCTCCACCACCCGGAGATCGCTGCCATCGAGATGTACGACGAGCCGGTCGCCGCAGGCGCCGCTGCCAAGGAGGTCGACGCCTGATGAAGGTCGAAGCATGGATCTTCGGCGTGACCGCGGTGTTCCTGGTCCTGGTCACCCCGGCGTACTGGTTCATCACGGACGCCAGTGACCGCGGTGCGGACTGGACCGGCACCTCAGCGCTGGTCATGACCACGCTGCTGGCCGCGATGGTCGCCCTCTACCTCGGCGTGCACGCCAACAAGATGGATGAGCGTGCCGAGGACCGCAAGGACGGCGAGATCGCGGAGGGTGCCGGTGAGCTCGGCTTCTTCCCGCCCTACTCCTGGTGGCCGCTGTGGTGCGCCGCCTGCCTGGGCGTGATGGTCTTCGCGATCGCAGTGCTGGCCTGGTGGCTGTTCATCATCGGGATCGTGCTCGGTGCGATCGCGATCAGCGGCTGGATCTTCGAGTACTACCGGGGCGTCTACGCCCACTAGGGCCTGAGCCCAACGCTTGGTCGGCGGTGTCACACCTCACGGTGTGACACCGCCGACGCGTTTGTGGAGCAGGTTTTGTGGGGGAGGCGCAGGTATCCTCATGGGGTGCCTTCCCCGCTCACGCGCTCCCGCCTGCGCCGTCACCGTGTCGCTGCCGCCCTGGGCGCCGTGGCGCTCCTCGCCGCTGGCTGCGACGGCTCGGGATTCGTGCCCGGGATGGGTGGCGACAAGGCTGCCGGCGAGACGACCGCTGCGGCCGCCTCCGACGCGGTGGTCACCGCCAACGTGGCCGACCACGCGACCGGCGTACCGGTTGACAGGGTGCTTCGGGTGAAGGCTGACAAGGGCACACTCACCTCGGTGGTGGTCAGGTCCAAGACGTCCGGCGAGGTCGCTGGTGAGTTGCGGGCCAACGGCGCCCGCTGGGTCGCCACCGGCGGACTCGAGCCGGCCACCCGCTATCGGATCCGTGCTCTGGCGACCAACAGCGAGGGCAAGGAGATGCGCAGCGTCTCCACCTTCACCACGCAGTCGCTCGGCCTCGACCAACAGACCTACGCCTCGGTGGCGCCGCTCCAGGGCGAGACGGTCGGTGTCGGCATGCCGGTCATCGTGACCTTCGACGTCCCGGTGACCGATCAGGCCAACTTCGAGAAGCACATGACGGTCACCGCGACGCCCGCGCAAACCGGTTCGTGGCGTTGGGTGAGCAGCCGCGAAGCACACTGGCGTCCGGAGACCTATTGGAAGGCGGACTCCAAGGTCAGCGTCGACGTGGCGGTCAACGGCGTCAGCGCGGGCGGTGGCATCTATGGCCAGGAGGATCGCAAGGTCGACTTCCAGGTCGGGGCGCGTCACATCTACAAGGTCAACGCCCAGACCCACCAGATGCGGGTGATGGAGAACGGCAAGCTGCTGCGCACCATCCCGATCACGACGGGCAAGCCCGGGTTCGTGACTCGCTCGGGCGTCAAGGTGATCATGGAGAAGTACGCCACCAAGCGGATGAACTCCGAGACGGTCGGCATCGCCCGCGGCTCGTCCGAGGCTTACGACATCAACGACGTCCGTTGGGCGATGCGCCTGACCAGCTCGGGGGAGTTCATCCACGCGGCCCCCTGGTCGGTGGGCTCCCAGGGCCACGCCAACGTCTCCCACGGCTGCACGGGCATGAGCACCGACAACGCCGCCTGGCTCTACAACATGACGCGGCGCGGCGACGTCGTCGAGTACGTCGGCACCGACCGGCCCATGGAGTCCGGCAACGGCTGGGGCGACTGGAACGTCTCCTGGGCCGACTATGCCGCGGGCTCCGCTCTCAGCTGAGCGCCTCAGACCGGAGCGCCTGGCGTCGACGCAGTCGGGTCAGGAGCGCGTGCAACCGGGAGGTCAGGCGGAGTCTCGCCGCGGTGGATGCAAGGTGCCAGCCCCTGAGCCGGTAGTCGCGTGCCATCAGGTCGAGGAACGCCGCCTCCTCGTCGAACCGGGTCCCGGAGTTCGCCTGCATCGACGACACCGAGGCGGAGTGCCTGCGGTATTCGAAGGTGACGGCAGGATCGACGACGAGGGTGCCCCGGTCGGCGAGGACGTCGAGGAGCATGGCCAGGTCGACGACGATGTCGTAGCCGGGTCGGAATCCGATCGCCTGGACCGCCGCTCTGCGCCATGCGATGGCCGGGAAGGTGGTCCAGTTGCCGGTGAGGAGCCGGGCGGAGGCCCGCTGGCCGGTGTGGACACGGACGCCGCGGTGGTGGGGGCGCAGGAGGCGCTTGACCCGGTCGGTCAAGGGGAGATGCCGGTGGCCGTGCTCGTCGATGACCTCGACGTGGGGCTGGATCATGTCCGCACCGGTGCGTCGAGCCGTCTCGCGCATGCGTGCGACGTACTCGTCGAGCAGGCGGTCGTCGCCGCCCATGAACACCACGTAGTCGGCCGTGGCGAGGTCGAGCGACGCCTGGAAATTGCGATTCAGGCCGATGTTCGTGGGGTGCCGGACGACGGTGATCCGGGGATCACTGTCGTCGACCGCGGCGCTCGCCGACGGATCGGGATAGCAGTCGTCGAGGATGGTCAGCCGCCACGCGGGATCGGTTTGGGCGCGGATGCTTTCGACCGCCTCGAGCAGGTAGCCGGCGTCGCCGTAGAACGGCAGGACGAACTCGATCGACGGCAGGCTGTCACCGGGGCGTGGCGACCTAGACGTCTGAGCCATGGCGCTCGGCGTACGTCGCCTGCAGCAGTGCGTGCGCGCGAGCCAGCTCGGCGAGCCGGTGCTCGATGGTGCGGTTCCGCATCGCCTGGGCGATCGAAGTGAACGTGAAGACGACGATCAGCAGGTACAGCAGGAGGTGCGGACCCTCCTCGACACCTGCGCGGTGAGCGACGTCGGACACCACGCTGGGGGCCAGGACGCTCACGATCGCCGCGCCCGCGACCAGCAGTCCGGTGAGGCGGGTGAGCGCGAGCCGGTTGCCTGTCGGGTAACGCAGCATCCACCACGATGCGATGGCGATGCTTGCGATGAGGAAGATCCGGATGGTCATGCCGGCGACCCCAGACGATCGCTGGCGAGGTCGTAGAGGATGTTCAGTGCGTTGAGGTTGGACTGTCCCTTGCCGCGCGAATAGTCCGAGTAGCACATGGTGACAGGGTGCTCGAGCCAGGAGAGTGAGGCACTGACGATCCGGGACTCGATCTCGGATGCGTGGGCCATGCCGCGCTGACGTAGGTTCATCGCCGCCACGGCGCGACGGTTGAGCACCCGCAGACCGTTGTGGGTGTCCGTCAGCCGGATGCCGGTCATCGTGCGTGAGAAGCGCAGGGCCGCGGCCATGAGGACGCGACGGGCAAAGGGCTGACCTTCGGTGCGGCCGAGGTTGCGGGAGCCGAGGACGATGTCGACGCCTGTCTCGGCGATCAGCTCGACCATCGTGACTGCATCGGAGACGAGGTACTGTCCGTCCGCGTCGAACGTCACCACGTGGGTGGCTCCGGCGTGGCGCAGGGCATAGTCGAACCCGGTCTGCAGAGCCGCGCCTTGGCCGAGGTTGACCGGGTGGCGAATCACGCTGGCGCCGGCCTCCCGGGCCGCGGCGTCGGAGCCGTCGTGCGAGCCGTCGTCCACGCACACGACGTGGGGGAACACCTCGCGCAGCGCCGTCACGACGGAGCCGACCATGGCCGCCTCGTTGTACATCGGCACCACGACGAGGGTGCGATCGAGGGCGGGGGTGGTGCTCATGTCGTCGAGGGTATTGACCAGAACGTCGCCGCGACATGCGTCCCGGCCGAGACTGGCCGACAGTCCGCGGAGAACTAGCCCATTCTGACTACGCCCGGCGAGCGCTCTCCGTCGACCGGCCCCGGAGCGGCCCAGCGTGCGATGAGGTAGCCCGTGGCGGCACCGACGCCGAGGATCAGGAGGAAGGCGGGCGGACTCTCGCGCAGTGCGTCCAGCGCGAGGCTGTACCGCCACGCGGAGCCGTCGCCGTCGGTCGAGGCGGCCCCGAACAGGACCCCGATCGCCAAGAGGCCCACCTGCAGCCCGACGACAACCGCGATCGTGCTCCGGCTGCGCCGACCCAGCCGCGCTGCAGCGAGCGCGAGAAGCGGGAAGGACGCGCAGAGCGTCTCGAGCGGGAGCCGGTAGCCCCAGAAACCGGTGCCACCTTGGAACGGGTTCAGATACACCTGGATCAGGAGATACACCGCGCCGCCGACGGCGAGTGACCGGACCCAGTCGGGCGCTTCGCGCCAGGCGGAGCGGAGGAACGGCAGGAGCACGAGCAGGCATGGTGTCCACACCAGGACACCGACTCCGGGGGAGACGAGAATGCCGGCGACGTCAGCGACGCGCTCCGGCCAGCTACGCGAGGCAGGCCAGGCGCTGAGGCTGCTCGCGGCGTATCCCGCGGTAGGGCTCCAGGAGCCGTACAGCCAGTGGCCCCAGACGGAGTTCAGCAGGACGAACGGGAGGCTGCCGATCGCGACGCGGATGGCGATACCTGGCTGCCGGCGGGCCATTGCCACACCGACGCCGAGTACGGCGACAACGACGGCAAGGTGGAGGCGGCCGACGAGTGCGACGCCCCCCAGGATTCCGGCGAGCCACCAGCGCTCGCGCACAGCGGCCGCAGCCATGCCGGCGATGCCGAGCACCCCGACCGTGTGCGGCCAGAGATCGTTGCCGGCGATGCTCCACAGCGGCGTACCGACAGCGAGGGCCGAGGTGCAGGCAAGGGCGACCGGGCCCGGCACGAGGCGGGTCGTGGCCAGGAGCAACAAGGTGGCGGCCAGCCCCACCAGCGCCGCGGCGGACAGAGAGCCCGGGACGTCGCTGAAGCGGCCTGACTCGTCGGCGCCGAACCATCCAGCGATCGCATACGCAGGCACGCCGGCGAGGATCGCTCCCGGGCTTCGGGCAACCACGCGGTGGCCATTGTCGGGGTTGATCACCGTCCACAGGGCGCTGCTGTCGACGGAATCGACGCCCGGCCACGGTGGAAGCTGCTCAGGGGAGACGTCGTCCACCCAGGGAGTTCCGGTTGTCGCGAGCCGCCACGCACCGAGATCGGCGGACCACACGTCGCCGGTGATCGGCGGATGCAAGGCGCCCAAACTGCAGAGCAGGAACACAGCGACCCCGAACACCGCGATCACGCGGCGCCGGGGTCGGCTGTGCTGCTGCTCGTTGCTCAGTGCTCTGACGGACCGTGTCGGTTGGGGCCGGCGGCGATCTGACCCTCGAGCTCGTGGAGCTCGTGCTCGGCGTGGTGCTGCGCCTCGTGGATCTCCTCGGCTGTCGGGTTCTGCACGTTGTCGGCGAAGAACGCCGTGGCCAACTTCGCCCGGAGCTTGCGCAGACGCAGTTCCCGACCGGTCGCGCCGGAAGCCTCGATCTCCTCGTCCGTCTCCGGCCGGGGGTCGTCGTCGCGGGCGGTGAGCGTGTAGGCCTTGCCCTCGGGGAGCGGCAGGTGCTTCTCGGCGTACGCACCCTCGGGGGAGCGGACCAGGACACCGGACTCGTAGCCGTGGAGCAGCATGCCCTCGGAGTGACGCTGGAGCGAGATGCACCAACGACGGGTGATCCAGAAGGCGATCACCGGACCGATGAACACCGCGGCACGCATGAAGTACGTGATCTCGTTGATGCTGAGGTGCATCTTGATCGCGATGATGTCGTTTCCACCCGCGGCCCACGACAGGCCGTAGAAGGTCATCAGGGCAACCATGATCGCGGTCCGGGTGGGGGCGTTGCGCGGACGCTGGAGCAGGTGGTGCTCCCGCTTGTCGCCGGTGATCCAGGACTCGATGAACGGCAAGGCCATCAGGACCATGAGCATCAGCGGCGGCATGACCAGGATCGGGATCATCACGTTCCACGACAAGGTGATGCCGAAGATGTGGGTCTCCCACGCGGGGATGATGCGGAGCAGACCGTCGGGCCAACCCATGTACCAGTCAGGCTGCGAACCTGCGGTGACCTTGGACGGGTCGTAGGGGCCGTACTTCCACACCGCGTTGATCGAGAACAGTCCACCCATCAGGGTGATCACGCCGAACACGATGAAGAAGAAGCCACCCGCCTTGGCGGCGTAGACCGGAAGCATCGGGTAGCCGACGACGTTCTCCTCGGTGCGACCGGGGCCAGGCCACTGCGTGTGCTTGTGGTAGACGAGCATCAGCATGTGGGCGGCGATCAGGCCGAGCAGGATGGCCGGGATCAGCAGGATGTGCATCGCGTAGAACCGCGGGATGATCGCGTCACCCGGGAACTCGCCGCCGAACAGGAAGAACGACATGTAGGAGCCGACCACCGGGGAGGCCTTCATGAAGCCGTCCGCGGCACGGACACCGGTGCCCGAGAGCAGGTCGTCGGGCAGCGAGTAGCCCGTGAAGCCCTCGATCGTGCCGAGCAGCAGCAGCAGGCAGCCGACGATCCAGTTGAGCTCGCGAGGCTTGCGGAAGGCGCCGGTGAAGTAGACGCGCATCATGTGGATCATCATCGAGGCGATGAAGATCATCGCCGCCCAGTGGTGCATCTGCCGCATGAGCAGACCGCCACGGACGTCGAACGAGATGTGCAGCGTGGAGGCCATCGCCGACGACATGTGGACGCCCCGCAGCGGGTCGTAGGCGCCGTCGTACTGGATCTCGGTCATGCTCGGGTCGAACCACAGCGTCAGGAAGACACCGGTCAGCAGCAGGACGACGAAGCTCCACAGAGCGATCTCGCCGAGCATGAACGACCAGTGGTCCGGAAAGACCTTGCGGATGTTCTTCTTCATCGCGGCGCCGAGGCCGAGACGCTCGTCGGCCCAGTTCGCGATGGCACCGGCAGCCTTGCCGCCCTTGGTGGTGGCGGGCGTGGTGCCGTTGGTCGTTGCGACCTTGCTCATGTCACCAACGGTCATAGTAGTCACGCTCCCAGAAGCTCGGGCCGACCGGCTCGTCGAAGTCACTTTGTGCAACCAGGTAGCCCTCGTCGTCGACTGCGATCGGCAGCTGCGGCAGCGGCCGACCGGCCGGACCGAAGACCACCTTGCCGGAGTCGGCGAGGTCGAAGGTGGACTGGTGGCAGGGGCAGAGCAGGTGGTGCGTCGTCCGCTCGTTGAGCGAGATCGGGCAACCGACGTGGGTGCAGATCTTCGAGTAGGCGACGATCCCGTTGACGGTCCAGTTCTCGCGGCTCTTGCCCTTGGCGTCCTTGCCCGGCTTGATGTCGCCGGGAGCCATGCGCAGCAGGACCAGGGAGGCCTTGGACTTGTGGATCTGGAGGTTGACGCCCTCGACCTCGGTCGGGTCGATGCCGTAGCGCTCCGGGTTGTGCAGGGCATCGGGCTGGCAGTTGACCAGGTCACCCATCTCCAGGTCGGAGGCCAGGATCGGCGTCCAGATGCCGTCACGCACGATGCGCATCGGCTTGGACTTGGTGCCCTTGCCCCAGATCGTGTGGTAGAGCTTGTCGCCCGGCAGCGGGCCCAGGTCGCGCAGCAGCACGACGGCCGGCAGGCCGAGCAGGCCGACCGCACCCAGTAGCGAGTTGCGCACCAGGGGGCGCCGGCCGATGCCGGACTCCGCGATGCCGTCGTTGAGCGCCTGGACGGCGACCTCGCGGTCTTCGTCCGTGGACTTGGCCGCGTGGCGCAGCTCGGAGATCTCGTGGTCGCCCATGAGCTTGCGCGCCCAATGGATGATCCCGACACCGATGAACAGCATCGCGAGACCCAGGCACAGGCCCAGGGCCATCGTCGAGGCGCCCTTGCCAGCGATCAGCGTCCAGTCGTCGCCGACGTCGAGGGTGAAGTAGGAGACGAGGAAGGCGACCGTGGCGACGGCCGACAGGCCGAACAGGGCCGCGACCTGGCGCTCAGCACGCTTCTCCTTGGCCGGGTCGACGTCGGTGGGACGCCACTGGTGCTCGGGGAGGCCCGGATCGGGGAGCGGGCCGAGGGCCTCGATCTCGCCGCCGTGCGCGGGGGTGTCGTGTGCGTCGGTCACGCTGCCGCCTCGTCCTTCTTCTTGCTCGAGCGGGTGGTGTGCGCCGCGATCCAGACGGCGAAGCCGACCAGGATCCCGATGCCGCCGACCCAGGCGATGATGCCCTCACTGACCGGTCCGAGACCGCCCAGCGTGAAGCCGCTGTAGCTCGGAGCGTCGTTCAGTTCGTTGAGGTAGGCGATGACCGCCTTCTTGTCCTCGGGCGGGATGTTGCCGTCGGAGAAGGTGTCCATCGACTGCGGGCCGGTCAACATGGCCTCGTAGATGTGCTTGGAGTCGACGCCGCGGATCTTCGGGGCGAAGCCACCGCGCGGCATGGCGCCGCCGGAACCCTCGAAGTTGTGGCAGGCCGTGCAGTTGGCGAGGAAGATCTGGCCGCCGCGGACGACGAGAGCCTCGAGCTCGTCCTGGCTCATGCCCTCGGTGGAGTAGAGCTCCTTGTCCGGAACCGACGGGCCGGTGCCCAAGGAGCCGACGTACGCCGCGAGGGCGGCCGTCTCCTCCTTGGTGTAGACGACCTCCTTGCGAGGTGCCTGCACGCCCGGCTGGGCCATCGGCATCCGGCCGGTACCGACCTGGAAGTCGACGGCAGCAGAGCCGACGTCGGTGAGCGCGGGACCGTACTGCGAGCCGCCCTGCGTCAGGACGCCTTCGCCGTTCTGGCCGTGGCAGAAGGCGCAGCCGACCAGGAAGAGCTCGCGGCCCTCCTTGATCAGGGCAGCTTCGCTCTGGTCGGTGTTGGCCTGCGCCGGCGCGAGAGCGGCGTAGAGCCCGCCCGTGAGCAGCAAGCCGCACACGAGCACCAGGAGACCGGCGATCGGCCCGCGGCGGTGCCGCGAGATTCGACCGGCGGTGCGGTTCAGGAGGCGCACATTCAGTCCTTGTGATTGCGGAGGAGCGAACAGTTCATCGTCATTGCGGGCCGTGCCGTCACTTGATCAGGTAGATCGTGGCGAACAGTCCGATCCACACGACGTCGACGAAGTGCCAGTAGTAGGAGACAACGATCGCGCTGACCGCCTGCTCGTGAGTGAACCGCCGGGCGACATAGGTCCGGCCGAGAACGAAGAGGAAGGCGATCAGACCGCCGGTCACGTGGATCCCGTGGAACCCGGTCGTCAGGTAGAACATCGTGCCGTAGGCGTCGTGCGGGATGGTGACGCCCTCGTGGATCAGCTCGGAGTATTCGAGCGCCTGGCCGCCGATGAAGATCGCGCCCATGATGTAGGTCACGATGAACCACTCGCGCAGGCCCCACTTGCCGACCTGCAGCAGCCCGCCGGCACGCGCCACCTGGCCGCGCTCGGCCGCGAACACGCCCAGCTGGCAGGTGAAGGACGACAGCACCAGGATCGTGGTGTTGATCGACGCGAACGGGACGTTCAAGAGCTCGGTGTTCGTCGACCACATCTCCGGCGAGACCGCGCGGATCGTGAAGTACGACGCGAAGAGCGCCGCGAAGAACATGAGCTCGCTGGACAGCCAGATGATCGTGCCGACCGCCACCATGCTGGGTCGGTCGTGCTGGCCGTGCAGGCGCGAGGCCGGAAGAGATGCCGAAGCTGAGATCGCCACGGGCGCCATTATGGCTGTTCCGGATCCCGTCGGCATCTCGACCCCCCGAACTGGGCCGTTACCAGGGTCCTCCTAGGCTCGATGAGGCCTCGCAGAGGCCCTGACTGTGTGGGATTGGCCGAGGAGGCAATGCGGTGGTGGTGGCGATGTCGGTGCTGGCCGAAGCGACCAGTGCTGGCGGTCTCGACCTGCCCCGGTTCGGTCTCGACGCCTTCTTCTCCCAATGGGAACTGGCGCCGGTTCCGCTCATCGCAACCGTGTGGGGAGCCGGTCTCTATGCCATCGGCGTTGCCACCATGGTGCGGCGCGGTGACAAATGGCCCGTGGGTCGCTCGATCGCGTGGGGCGTCGGCATGCTCGCGTTCTATCTTTCGACGTCGTCGGGCCTGGCCGCCTATGACACGACCCTGCTGAGCGCTCACATGGTCCAGCACATGGTGCTGTCGATGATCGTCCCGCTGTCGCTGGCGCTCGGGGCGCCGGTCACGCTCGCCCTCCGTACGCTGCCTCGCCGGCCCCGTGGCTGGTTGCTGGCCCTGCTGCACTCACGGCTCGCGAAGGTGCTGGGATTCCCGCCACTGGCCTTCGGGCTCTATGTCCTCTCGCCGTGGGCGCTGTACTTCACCGGTTGGTACGACGCGTCGCTGCGCTCGACGTACGTCCACGAGATGATGCACCTGCACCTGGTCGCCGTGGGCGCCCTGTTCTTCTGGCCCATCGTCGGCGTGGACCCGCTGCCTGGACGCGTCGGACACCCTTTCCGGGTGCTGTTGACCGTGATGACGCTGCCGTTCCACGCTTTTCTCGGGGTCACGATCATGACGCAGACCACGCTGCTGGGCGGCGACTGGTACCCGAGGCTCCACGACGGTCCGATGGGCGTGTGGCTTCCCGACCCGCTCGAGGACCAGAAGCTCGCCGGCGGGATCCTGTGGGGCGCCGGTGACCTCGTCGGCATCGTCTTCTTCGTGGTGCTCTTCGCGCAGTGGGTGCGATCATCGATGAAGGAGGCCGAACGCGAGGATCGCCGCCTCGACCGGCTCGAGAGGCAAGCCTCGGCCGCGGACCGAGCAGCGTCCGAGTAGCATCGCGCGGGTGACTTCTCCGAAGGCTCTCAAGGTCCTCGTCTACAGCGACGACGTGCACACCCGCGAGCAGGTCATCCTGGCCCTCGGCCGGCGCCCGCATCCGGATCTCCCGGAGGTGGAGTACGTCGAGGTTGCAACCGAACCGGTCGTCATCGCGAACATGGACGCCGGCCACATCGCGCTGGCGATCCTCGACGGCGAGGCCGTTCCCGCCGGCGGCATGGGGATCGCCAAGCAGCTCAAGGACGAGATCCGTGACTGCCCGGCGCTGCTGGTGCTCACCGGACGGCCGCAGGACGCCTGGCTGGCGACCTGGTCACGCGCGGATGCCGCCGTACCCCACCCGATCGATCCGATCCAGCTCGCCGAGGCCGTGGTGTCGCTCCTGCGCGCACGCGTGCCAGCCTGAGCATGGCGAACTGGCCTGACGTCCTCGGAGCCCTGACCGCCGGGGACGACCTGACACCTGCCCAGTCGGCCTGGGCGATGGGCGAGATCCTTGCCGGCGAGGCGACCCCCGCCCAGATCGCAGGCTTCGCGGTCGCTCTGCGGTCCAAGGGCGAGTCGATCGCGGAACTGACTGGTCTCGTCGAGGCGATGTACGCCGTCATGACGCCGATCTCCGTCCCCGGTCGACTGCTCGACGTGGTCGGCACCGGTGGAGATCGCTCCTTCTCGGTCAACATCTCGACGATGTCCGCGATCGTTGCCGCGGGCGCCGGCGCCCGCGTGGTCAAGCACGGCAACCGCTCGGCCTCGTCGCAAGCAGGAACTGCTGACGTTCTCGAAGCACTGGGCGTGCGCCTGGACCTTTCGGCCGCCCGCGTCGCGGAAGTGGCAGAGGAGGCCGGCATCACGTTCTGCTTCGCCGCTGCCTTCCATCCCGCGCTGCGCCACGCCGCGGTGCCACGTCGCGAACTGGGCATCGCCACCGCCTTCAACGTGCTGGGGCCGCTTGCCAACCCGACCAAGCCGGCGGCCCAGGCGATCGGATGCGCCGACGTTCGGCTGGCTCCGATCATGGCCGGCGTGTTCGCAGCACGCGGGGCGGACGCCTGGGTGTTCCGCGGCGACGACGGTCTTGACGAACTCACCACCACCACCACGTCACGAGTGTGGGTCGTCCACGGAGGTGAGGTCACCGAGGTCACCATCGAGCCGACCGACTTCGGCATCGCCCGCGCCACTGCGGAGGACCTGCGAGGCGGCGATGCCCAGCACAACGCCGGCGTGGTGCGGTCCCTGCTCGACGGCACGACCGGACCGGTCCGTGACGCCGTCCTCCTCAACGCCGGTGCCGCGCTCGCTGTCTACGACGCGCCGGGTACGCCGGTTGCCGAAGCGCTCTCTGCCGGGATCGCCCGAGCGGCGGACGCGATCGACTCGGGTGCTGCTCGCACGAGCCTGGAGCGATGGGTTGCTGCCGCGAGCCGCTGACGTCAGTCGGCCGGAGGAACGAGCAACTCCAACTTCCTGGTGCGTTGGCCGACCGTCCAACCCTCTCGGTGCAGCGCGTAGGCCAAGGGCGAATCGTCAGGCAGCAGCGCTGCCTGCGGGTCGAGGCGCGCCAGCGTCCTGTCCCAGCCTGGCTCCAGACCGTCGAGGTCGGCGTACCGCTTCAACTCACGGTCGGTGTAGACGTCGCCGTACCCGTGGAGCGGAACGTCGAGTTGTGGGGCGAGGCGGAGCAAGACGCCGCCGGTCGGCCAGTCGGTCACGATCAGGGAGCCGTGCGGGAAGGTGCCCAGCCGGGTCAGGAACGGGCGGACGTCGTCGGCGGGGTCGTCGACCAGAGGGCGGGTCGGCGCGACCGCGACGACGATGGCGCCGAGCGCGCACACCAGTGCCAGCTCGCGGCGCGAGACGCGGGGGGAAGGATGACCTGCCCGACGAGCTGCGAGGGTGCCCGCGATGCTGACCGCCAAGGTCACCGCTGCCAAGGGCACGGTCCGACCCGAATAGACGGCGAACACTCCGCCCATGACGAGCAGCCCGAGGTCGTAGGGAGCGACCTGGGGATTGCGGAACAACAGCAGGACCGCGATCGCGACCAACACCGTGAGGGGAAGCACGACCGGCGTGAGCAGAGCGGGTGCGTCCCACTCCGAGAAGTACGTCGACCGCGAGTTGACCAGGAGCACGGCTGAAAGCAGACGGGGGCCGACCGGAGTGGCCAGCGCAACCAGGCCCATGCCGAGCGGAACCGCCAGCAGAGCGCCTGCGCGGCCGCGGGCCGGTCGCCGCTCGACGATCACCAGGACCGCGAGCAGACCGCACATCAGCACGCCGATGATCCACATGCCGTGACAGGTCGCCCACAGCCACCCCAGCGGGATCAGCGCCCAAGGCGGTCGGCCGGTGCGGCGCGTCCGCTCCCAGGCTGCGAGGACGAGGACGAGGAACAGATAGCTGAGGACCTGCGGACGCAACGAGAGACTCGGCAGGCAGGCCAGCACCACGACAGTCGTGAGACTGACCGCCACTCCGCCTCCGATCCGAGACCGCACCAGCAGGTAGAGCGCGGTCACGAATGCGACGACGAGCACGGCGAAGGTGAGCACCAGGCCCGTCGTACCGAAACCGTCGTCGATGCGTGCGAGGACGATCTGGGGGAGCCACTGGGTGGGAACCCAGTCGTTGGTCGAGGCAGCGCTGGGCTGACCGGGATGCGCGATCGACCAGTCGTGGAGGAACTCCTCGCCGAACCTGAGGTGGAAGTAGGTGTCGAACGAACGCAGCGGACGCTGGTCCAGGGCGATCAGGAGGATGACGAGGAGGAATCCCACGACGGCTGGAAGGGCCTTGGCCAGCAGGGGGAACCGTGGGGCACTCTGCGCCGGAGGCGCCATCGTCAGTCGAGCCCGAGCGAGAACGCAGCCTCGAGGTCGTGTCGGGAGTAGGCCCGGTAGGCGATGTGGGTCTCCGTGTCGACCACGCCCTCGACCTTGTTGAGCCGATCGGCGACGACCGCCGCGATGTCGTCGTGGGAACTCACCCGGACCAGCGCGATCAGATCGATCTGACCGGTGACCGAGTAGACCTCGCTGACACCTTCGAGTGCTGCGATCGCCTCGGCGACCTCCGGGATCCGGGCAGTCTCGGCCTGCACGAAGACGATGGCGGTGATCATGGGGCAACACTATTCGGTGTCAGGCTCGCCCGGTGGCGCCCCGCGCCCTGGACCGGACAGGTCCATTCGCCGATCACGTCGACGAGACGGACACCGGGCGACTCGAGCCAGCGCAGCACGGTCTCGGACTCCTCGGCGGTCGTTGCCGGCGTGGGGCCGACGTCCGCGATGACGGTCTCCGCGCTGGCGCGGAGCTGGTCGACGTAGGCCACTGCGTCGGCTCCCGACGGAATCACGCCGGCGCCCGCCAGGCGACCGTGACGGACCACGTGCACCGCCCAACGACCATCGTCCTCCCGCCGGGTCGCGACCACCTCGGGGCAGCGGGTCAGTGCGGTCAGCCGTTGGTTGCGCGCCGCGGCGCGGATGAAGTCGGCGAGCCGGTCGCGATGGTGAGCCGCCTCCTCGAAGCGCTCCTCGTCGGCCAGTGCAGACATCTTGGCGTGGACGAGGTCGACGACGTCATCGGGACGACGCATCAGGGTGTCCCTGAGCTGGCGTACGACGGCCGCATAGGTCTGCGGGTCGACGCTGCCGTCGCACGGAGCCAGGCAGCGGTCCATCTCCGCCAGCACGCAGGCCGACCGCTGTGGCCGTTGACCGAAACGATCGTTGCACTGCCGGATCGGGAAGACCTCGTGCAGGGCAGCCAGCGAACTCTCTGCCGCCGCTCGCGAGGAGAACGGCCCGAGATAGTCGGCGTCGTCGTCGAGCACGCGCTTGACCAGCGACAACCGGGGCCACGGCTCGCGGGTCACCTGGCTCAAGCTGACCCGCGAG
>JASLDK010000254.1 GCA_030145945.1 Nocardioides sp. | reverse complement strand
GCGATGCCGATCCTGTCGTTCATCGTCGGCCTGGTGCTGTTCTTCGCGATGCTCGGCCGGCACGGCGCGGGGCGTGCCATCGACCAGCACGTCTATTCGTGGATCCCGGCCGGCTCGTTCCACGTCGACGTCAACTTCCTGCTCGACCCGCTGTCGATCGTGTTCGTGCTGCTCATCACCGGTGTCGGCGGCGCGATCCACGTCTATTCGATCGGGTACATGGAGCACGACCCGGACCGCCGAAGATTCTTCGGCCAGCTCAATCTGTTCGTCGCGGCCATGCTCGTGCTCGTCCTCGCTGACAACTACCTGCTGCTCTATGTCGGGTGGGAGGGCGTCGGTCTCGCGTCGTACCTGCTCATCGGCTTCTGGTCCTACAAGCCGTCGGCTGCCGTCGCCGCCAAGAAGGCGTTCATCGTCAACCGGGTCGGCGACGTCGGGCTCTCGCTCGGCGTCATGTTGATGTTCACGACGTTCGGGACCGTGGCATTCGACGGAGTCTTCAACGGCGCCTCGCATGCGCACAGCGGCACGATGACCGCGATCGGTCTGCTGCTCCTCCTGGGGGCGTGCGGCAAGAGCGCACAGGTGCCGCTGCAGTCCTGGTTGCTCGACGCGATGGAAGGCCCGACCCCGGTCTCGGCGCTGATCCACGCCGCGACCATGGTGACCGCAGGCGTCTATCTGATCGCGCGCTCCAGCGCGATCTATGACGTCACGCCCAACGCCCGGCTCGCCGTGATGATCGTCGGTGCGGTGACGCTGGTGATGGGGGCGATCATCGGCTGCGCGTACGACGACATCAAGAAGGTGCTCGCCGCGTCGACGATGAGCCAGATCGGCTACATGATGCTGGCTGTCGGCATCGGCCCAGCGGCGTACGCGTTCGGCATCATGCACCTGCTCACGCACGGCTTCTTCAAGGCCAACATGTTCCTCGGCGCCGGCTCGGTGATGCATGCGATGGACGACGACGTCGACATGCGTCACTACGGTGCGCTGCAGAAGGCGTTGCCGATCACCTTCGCGACCTTCGCCCTCGGCTTCCTCGCGATCATCGGGATCCCGCCCTTCGCGGGCTTCTGGTCGAAGGACAAGATCATCGAGGTCGCCCTCACCGAGAACCCGATCGTCGGACTCTGCGCCCTCCTGGGCGCCGGCATCACCGGTTTCTACATGACCCGGATGATGCTGATGACCTTCTTCACCGCCAACGCCAAGGGCAAGGGCCGCTGGGAGAAGGGCGTCCACCCGCACGAGAGTCCGCTGGTGATGACCATCCCGCTGATGGTGCTCGCTGCGCTCTCCGCGCTCGGTGGCCTGATGCTGGCCGGCAACTGGATCGTCGACTGGCTCAGCCCGGTCGTCGGGCATGCGCCCCACGAGGAGCCGCCGTTGCCGGTGATCGTGCTGACGCTGATCACCATCGCCGTCGTCGGCATCGGGGTGGCGCTGGCCTGGGTGCTGGTCGGCAGCAAGCCCGTTCCGCGGACCGCACCGGCCAAGGTCTCCTTCGCCACCAGGGCGGCCCGCGCCGACCTCTACGGTGACGCGATCAACGAGGCGCTCGTCGTCAACCCGGGTCGGGCGACCACCCGCGCCCTGACGTCCGGTGACCGGACCATCGTCGACGGCCTCATCATGGGCGGTACGACGATCCTCGCCGGCACGGGCGAACTGCTCCGGCGCCTCCAGACCGGCTATGTGCGGTCCTATGCGCTCGGCATCCTCGGCGGTGCACTGCTGCTCGTCCTGACCCTGGTGGTGGTGAACTGATGTTGAGTCTGCTGGTCTGGCTGCCGATCGTCGGCGCGGTGGCGGTGGCGCTGCTGCCCCGCACGCTCAGCAAGACCGTCGGTCTGGGCGTCGCGCTCGCGACGCTCGTCGTCGGTGGGGTGCTCGCCGCGTCCTACGAGACGGACGGTGGACGCCAGTTCACCGAGAGTCGCGAGTGGATCGAGGCCTTCGGGGTGCACTACGCCCTCGGCGTCGACGGTCTCGGCCTGCTGCTGGTGCTGCTGACCGTGCTGCTCGTCCCGCTCGTTCTGGGCGCGGAGTGGTTCAAGGCCGACGACCCCGATTCTGCCGGAGCCCGCTCGTTCGTGGCCTGGACGCTCGCCCTCGAAGGCCTTTCGCTCGCGGTGTTCTGCGCGACCGACGTGTTCCTCTTCTACGTCGTGTTCGAGGCGACCCTGATCCCCGCGTACTTCCTGGTCGGCGGGTTCGGTCGCGATGGACGCGGTGCCGCGGCCCTGAAGTTCCTGATGTTCCAGCTCGCCGGCGGTCTGATCCTGCTGGCCTCGGTGATCGGGCTCTACGTCGTCTCGGCCCAGGCCGGGCACCCGTCGTACCTCCTGGCTGACCTGGAGAAGCTCGACATCGGCACGGAGGCCGGGCGCTGGCTGTTCTTCGGCTTCTTCATCGCATTCGCGATCAAGGCGCCGCTGTTCCCGCTGCACACCTGGCTCGCGGACACCACCGAGAAGGCGACGCCCGGCACCGGCGTGCTGCTGGTCTGCATCCTCGACAAGATCGGCACGTTCGGGATGATGCGCTTCTGTCTCGGGATCTTCCCCGAGGCGTCGCGTTGGGCGACCCCGCTGGTGATCACGCTGGCGCTGATCTCGGTGATCTACGGTGCCTTCATCGCGATCGGCCAGGACGACATCTTCCGGTTGATCGGTCTGACCTCGCTGAGCCACTTCGGCCTGATCACGCTGGGCGTCTTCACGATGACCAGCCAGGGCGGCACCGGCGCGATCCTCTACATGGTCAACCACGGCCTCGGCACCGCCGCGCTCTTCCTGGTCGCGGGCTATCTCACCGAACGCCGCGGCACCACCTTGATCAGCGAGATGCGCGGCGTCGAGAAGGTCGCTCCGGTCCTGGCGGGCATGTTCCTGATCGCCGGCCTCGCGACGCTCGGACTGCCGGGCCTGTCGCCGTTCATCAGCGAGTTCCTGGTGTTCGTCGCGGCCTTCGACTACGGCTGGTACGTCGGAGCACTGGCGGTCCTCGCCGTGGTCCTGTCCGCGATCTACGTGCTGTGGATGTACCAACGCACGATGACGGGTCCGACACCGCCCGAGGCCGAGACCACCAAGGACCTCAACGTCCGCGAGATCGCTGCCGTGGCGCCGCTCATGGTCGCACTGGTGTTCTTCGGATTCTTCCCGTCCCCGCTGCTCGACGTGAGCAACCCGATGGTCGCTGACCTCCAGCACCAGATGGGCATCCACGACGATGCACCCACCGTCAGCACCGGCGACCTGCCTGCCGGCCACGAGGGAGAGGCGGCCAACTGATGGAGTTCGTCAAGCCCCACATCGAGTACGCCGAGCTTCTGCCGCTCCTGATCGTGCTCGGCGGTGCCTGCGTCGGGGTGGCCCTCGAGGCGTTCCTGCCGCGCGGCACGCGTCGTCTGCCGCAGATCGGTCTGGCCTTCGTCACGGTGATCGCCGCGCTCGTGTCCACGGTCATCGTCGGCACCGACCTGAAGGTCCACGAGGGTGCGAACGGCGCCGATGGACGTGGCCTCGTCGGGGCCATGGGCAGCGTCGTGGTCGACGGTCCGACGGTCTACCTGTGGGGACTGCTGCTGGTCTTCGCCCTCGGCGGGATCGCCCTGTTCGCCGAGCAGCGTCTCGAGGGTGGCGTGTCCGGCTTCATCGGCCAGGCTGCCGCGCTGCCCGGGTCGGAGGGCGAGCGCGAGGCCTCGACCCGCGGTCTGGAGCACACGGAGATCTACCCGCTGCTGCTCTTCGCCGTCAGCGGCATGCTGCTCTTCCCGGCGTCGGGCGACCTGCTCACCATGTTCGTCGCGCTGGAGGTCCTCTCGCTGCCGCTCTACCTGCTGTGCGGGCTCGCGCGTCGCCGCCGCCTGCTCAGCCAGGAAGCCGCGATGAAGTACTTCCTGCTCGGCGCCTTCGCATCCGGCTTCTTCCTGTACGGCGCCGCGCTGGTCTACGGCTTCGCCGGCTCGGTCTCCTTCGCGGGGATCAACGAGGCCGTGCGCGCCGGTTCGGCCAACCACGGCCTGCTCCTGGCCGGAATCGGTCTGCTGTGCGTCGGCCTGCTGTTCAAGGTCGGTGCCGCGCCCTTCCAGGCCTGGACCCCGGACGTCTACCAGGGCGCCCCGACGGCCGTCACCGCGTTCATGGCTGCCGGCACCAAGGTCGCCGCCTTCGGCGCGCTGCTGCGCCTGCTCTACGTCGCCTTCGGCGGCGAGCGGTGGAGTTGGCAGCCGATGCTGTGGGTGATCGCGATCGCATCGATGCTGCTGGGCGCCGTGCTCGCGATCGTGCAGAACGACGTCAAGCGGATGCTCGCCTACTCGTCGGTCGCCCACACCGGGTTCATCCTCGTCGGGGTGCTCGGCGTGCAGAGCGCCGGCGAGCTCGGCAAGGGTCAGTTCAGCGCGACTGAGGGCGTGCTCTTCTACCTGACGACCTACGGGTTCGCGATGATCGGCGCGTTCGCGATCGTCATGCTGGTGCGTGACACCGGTGGCGAGGCGACGGCGTACGAGCGGTGGGCCGGTCTCGGGCGCACCTCCCCGCTGGTCGCCGGAGCGTTCGCGGTGTTCCTGCTCTCGATGGCCGGCATTCCGCTGACCGCGGGCTTCATCGGCAAGTGGGCGGTCTTCACCTCCGCACTGTCGGCCGGTGCCTGGCCGGTCGTGCTGGTGGCGATCGCCTGCAGCATCATGGCGATCACCTTCTACGTCCGGCACATCCGGCTGATGTTCTTCACCGAGCCCAGCACGGACGGCGTCGGTGAGGTCACCCGCTCGTCGGTCCTCACCTCGGCCACGATCGGGGTGTGCCTGGTCGTGACCGTCGTGATGGGCGTCGTACCGGGCCCGGTTCTGGATCTGATCACCCGTACGGGAGAATTCATCAGGTGACGACTCCCCACGACGTGACGGCTCCCTCGCCGGCCGAGTTGGCGCTCCCGATCCTCGACGAGGCGCTCGCCGAGCGGTTGCGGGCGCGGATGGCCGTCGTGGAGGAGGATCTCTACCGCCACGCCTCCAGCCGGGCGCCCTACGTCACCGAGGCGGCTCGCCACCTGTTGGCCGCGGGCGGCAAGCGGTTCCGGCCGCTGCTGGTGCTGTTGGCAGCCGAGGCAGGTCCGCGTCCGGACGCGCCGGAGGTGCTGACCGCCGCATCGGTCGTCGAGGTCACCCACGTGGGATCGCTCTACCACGACGACGTGATGGACGAGGCCGAGCTGCGCCGCGGCGAGGACTCCGCCAACGCGCGTTACGACAACATGGTCGCGATCCTCACCGGCGACTGGTTGTTCGCCAAGTCGTCGGAGCTCACCTCGCAGCTGGGGCCGGAGGCCGTCCGCATCCAGGCCGAGACCTTCACCCGACTGGTCGAGGGACAGATCCTCGAGACCGTCACGCCGGGACCCGGCGAGGACGCCCTGGCCCACCACCTCGAGGTCGTCGCCGGCAAGACCGGCTCCCTGATCGCGACGTCGGCCCACTACGGTGCGCTGTTCTCCGGCGCCGCCCCCGAGATCGTCACAGCGCTGACGGCGTACGGCGAACTCGTCGGGACCGCCTTCCAGCTCTCCGACGACATCCTCGACATCGCCTCCGAGAGCGACGAGTCGGGCAAGACGCCCGGCACCGACCTCAAGGAAGGTGTGCCGACTCTTCCGGTGCTGATCGCGCGCGCATCCAAGGACCCGGCCGACGCCCGGCTGATCGAGCTGCTCGACCCGGCCCGTGCCGCCGACCTGGCCGCCGACGCCGACCTGCACGCCGAGGCGCTCGACCTGCTCCGCAAGCATCCGGCAATGGACGAGGCGCGTGTCTACGTCGTTGCGCGCGCCCACGAGGCCAAGCAGCTCCTCGAAGTGCTCCCCGAGGGATCCGTCCGGGCAGCGCTGGAGGCGTTTGCCGACGTCGTGGCCGTGCGGTCGGCGTAGGCGTCAGACCGAGCAGGACTCGGCGGCCATCGCCAACTGGCGACGGTGGTGGCGCAGCGCCTCGTAGGTGAACACCATGAGGGCGAGCCAGACCAGGCCGAAGCCGATCCAGCGGCCCGCCGCCATCTGCTCGCCGAGCACGGTGATGCCCAGGCCGAACTGGATGATCGGCGCGAGGTACTGCAAGAGTCCCAGCGTCGTCATCGGCACCCGGGTGGCGGCGGCACCGAAGAGCAGGAGGGGTACGGCGGTCACGACCCCGCTGCCCACGAGGAGAGCGACGTGGCCGGCGCCCTCGTCGGCGAAGTGGGCCTGACCCGCGGCGCCGAGCCACACGAGATAGCCGAGCGCGAAGGGTGCGATGACCGCTGTCTCGAAGGTGAGGCTCTCGATCGCACCGACGTTGGCTGACTTCTTGGCCAGGCCGTAGGTGCCGAAGGAGAAGGCCAGGATCAGCGCGATGACCGGCGGGTGGCCGTAGTCGACGGTCAGCACCAGGACGGCCACGAAGCCGATGCCGATGGCGGCCCACTGCAACGCACGCAGCCGTTCCTTCAGGATCAGGAC
>JASLDK010000250.1 GCA_030145945.1 Nocardioides sp. | reverse complement strand
GAGCCCTTCTCCCGGGCAGGCTTCGCGCACCCGAACGTCCCTGCCGTGAAGTCCTCGGGACCGCTCAACCGCACGGTGACCTCAGCCAGACCGTCGGCCACGAAGGAGCAGTTGTCACTCGACCACGAGGTCTTGGTGCCGCTGCTGTCGCTCGAGCCGCTCTCGGACCCGCCGACCTCCGGCGCACCGAAGGACATGCCGTAGGCCTCGGCCAGGTCGTTCGCGGTCACGATGTCGCATGCGGCCGGCAGGCTCGAGGTGGCAGCGGTCGTGGTCTCAGAAGCGGCGTCGGAGGTCGACGGCGCGGGCGCAGGAGCCGTGGTCGTCTCGACGGCGGTCGGGTCGGAGACGGGGTCGCTGCCCGTCTTGGTGTCGTCGTTGCCGCAGGCAGCGAGGACTGGCGTCAGCACCAGCAGGGCCGCGGGCAGGAGGAGGGCGCGCATGAAGGACTCCAAGAGGTCTCGGGGAAGAAGGAGTGATCCCCAAAACTAACGAACGTGGCCGCCCCCGAAGGGACGGCCACGCCGAAGGGTCGTGCTGAGGTCAGGCAGGGATGACGTTGAGGGCCACCGCAGCGGACACCTCGTCGTGCAGCTTGACCGACACCGCGTGGTTGCCGAGCGCCTTGATCGGGTTGCCGAGCACGATGGTCCGCTTGTCGATCGCCTCGCCGGCAGCCTCGCCGAGTGCGGCGGCGATGTCGGCGGGGGTGACCGCACCGAACAGGCGGCCGCCCTGGCCGGCCTTGACCTTGACGTCGACCGGCGAGCCCTCGAGCTTCGCCTTCAGGTCGGCGGCGTGAGCCTCGTCGCGGACGGCCCGAGCCGAGCGAGCGGCCTTGATCGAGTCGGCCTGCGCCTGGGCGCCACGGGTCCAACGGATCGCGAAACCGCGGGGGATGAGGTAGTTGCGGCCGTAGCCGTCCTTGACCTCGACCACGTCGCCGGCAGCGCCGAGGTTCTCGACCTCCTGCGTCAGGATGATCTTCATGAGTTCAGGTCTCCTTCTCTGGCTCTGGTCAGCGGCCGCTGGAGGTGTAGGGCAGCAGTGCGACCTCGCGGGCGTTCTTCACCGCGATCGCGACGTCCCGCTGGTGCTGGACGCAGTTGCCGGTCACCCGACGGGCGCGGATCTTGCCGCGGTCGGAGATGAACTTCTTCAGAAGGTTGGCGTCCTTGTAGTCGACACCGGTGGCCTTCTCCTTGCAGAACTGGCAAACCTTCTTCTTGGGCTTGCGAACGACTGCCTTCGCCATTGTGGTGCTCCTCCTCAGAGCCCGGCCGCTCAGTCACGTAGCGGCCGGAATGGTTGATGAAAATGCTTCTTGATCAGAACGGGGGTTCGTCGTTGCCCGACACACCCGGCGCGGCCCACGGGTCGTTGGCCGGAGCGCCACCGCCGTAGTTGCCGCCACCCTGGTTGCCGCCCTGGTTTCCACCGGACGGTCCGTTCCCCCACGGGTTCTGCTGGCCGCCACCCTGGTTGCCCTGGCCGCCCTGGTTGCCGAAGCCACCCTGGCCGCCCTGGTTGCCGCCACCCTGGTTGTAACCGCCGCCACCGCCGGAGCGGGACGCGCGGGAAACCTTGGCGGTGGCCCAGGTCAGAGACGGGCCGACTTCGTCGACCTGGATCTCGTTGACGGTGCGCTTCTGCCCTTCACGGTCCTCGTAGGAACGCGACACGAGTCGGCCCTGGACGATGACACGCATGCCCTTCTGGAGGGACTCGGCGACATTCTCGGCCGCCTGGCGCCACACCGAGCAGGACAGGAACAGGCCTTCGCCGTCCTTCCACTCATTGGTCTGGCGGTCGAACGTCCGCGGCGTCGAGGCGATCCGGAAGTTGGCCACCGCGGCACCCGAGGGGGTGAAGCGGAGCTCCGGGTCGTCAACGAGGTTGCCGACAACGGTGATGTAGGTGTCGCCTGCCATGGTGGTCTCCTCAGAGGGTGGGAACGAAGGGACGGATCCGGGACAGATCGGTGCTGACCCGGACGACGGCCCCCATCGTGTCCTGTGGCTCCGACATTGGGTAGTCGCTCTCCACAGGCACGATCACGTCGGTTCCTCAGACGGTCGGTCGGATGACCTTGGTCCGCAGGATGGACTCGTTGAGGGTCAGCTGGCGGTCGAGCTCGTCGACGGTCGCCGGAGCGGCCGTGATCTTGACGATCGCGTAGATGCCTTCGGCGTTCTTCTTGATCTCGTACGCCAGACGACGCTTGCCCCACACGTCGACGTTGTCGACGGTGCCGCCGTCATTGCGGACGACGTTCAGGTACTTGTCGAGCGACGGCTGGACCGTCCGCTCGTCGAGGCTCGGGTCGAGGATGACCACGACTTCATAGTTGCGCAAAGCGGTCTCCACCTCCTCTGGACTCAGGCGGCCGCGGACTTTCCACGGCAGGAGGGCTCTGCTTGCCCGCTGGTTCGGCCCAGCAGACAGTACGGCGCCAGTGGCACCGGACAGGAGAGGCTAACAGCGGTCAGCCGCCCGCTCCGAATCCTCAGCAGCCGAGGTGCCTACTGGAACAGCACCGGGTTGGGGAACTCCGCGTCGCCGACCTTGAAGATCGCCACCACGCCACCCAGGTCCGCAGGCACCTCGATCTGGATGGAGGCGCAGGTCTTGTCGGAGCCGAGCGACCAGGTCGTGTCCATCTGGCCCAGTCGCTGGCCGTCGGGGCTCTGCAGCTCGAGGTTGACCGGCGCCCCGTCCTCGAGGCCGCTCACGGCGAAGGACGCATAGAGCTCCGCCGGCAGCGTGACGCCCGACAGCACCGCCGGGTCGGCGTACGTGCTCGGGACGGTGCAGTTATTGCTGTCACGATCCTGGGCCCATCCCATCGGGACGACCTCGGCGTTCCCGATCGGGTTGACCGGTGGCTTGGGGACGTCCTTGAGGTACGGCGAGACGTACGACGGGTCGCCGCCGTCCTTGGCGATCTTCACGATGGCGTCGGCGAGGTTGATCGGGCGGATCCGTGCCGAGCCGCCGGTGAACGCGCCACCTTCGCCGCTGCCGCCCACGGTGCCCTCGGTGACGACGGCGCTGTTGACGCCGACGAGCTCGCCGGCGTTGTTGATCGAGGCGCCGCCGGAGTTGCCGGAGCCGATCCGGATGTCGCTGTCGATCCACGCACGGCTGCCGGGGACGGCGGTCTCCTTGAGGAAGGTCGACACGACGCCCTTGGTGACCGTGAGCGCCCGGTCGAGACCGTCGTCGGAGGCGACGTGGGCGACCGCGGGGAACCCGAGGGCGGTGAGCTCGTCGCCGGTGCGCAGGTCGTTGCTGTCGCCGAGCGGGACGGGCGGCGGCAGGTGGAGGTTCGACGAGTCGACCTTCTTGCCGTCCGCGTCGGCGACGATCTTGAGGACCGCCAGGTCGAGGACGCCGTCGGACACGATCGCCTCGGCGGTGTACGACGGCGCGGCGGGCTTGTCGTCCTGCTTCGAGGTGAGCGCGACGAGCAGCTTGGCGGGATCGTCCTCGGGCTGCTGCTCGCCGGGGGCGCTGGGCTTGCCGACGTGCGCGTTGGTGAGGATCAGCCCGTCCTTGGTGATGATCGAGCCCGAGCCGGTGTAGATCGGGTCGCCCTTGTTGTCGACGGCGATGATCAGCACGCTGGCCAGCTTGGCCCGGTCGAGCTCGGCGGTGGTCAGGCCGTTGTCGCCACCACCCCCGCCCTTGTTGTCATCTCCGCCGAGCAGGACGGCAGCGGTGATGCCGCCCCCGACGACGACCAGGGCGGTGACCACGGCGGCCACGACGAGTGCGGCCTTCTTGCGCTTCTTCTTCGCGATCGACTTCTGGGCGAGTCCGGCCGCGACGATCGGGACGATCTCGATCTCGGCACCGGCGGTCGGGTGGCCGAGCATCAGCTCGGTCGGCTCCTCCAACCGGCGCTGGGTGACCCGGTCCTCCTCCTCGAAGGTGCCGGAGGTGGAGCGGTCGACGTACCACCAGCCGTCGGGACGACCCTCCACGACGCTGTGCAGGCGAGACACGGCCGGGTCGTCGATGACGACCTCGTTGCTCGGGTCCCGGCCGATCCGTACGACGATGCCGGGCGGGAACCGCTTCGAGATTCCGCCGACACGGACCAGCAGGCCGGGGCCGGATGCCTGGGCGGGCGCCCCGAAGGCGGGAACGGCGGGGATGGCTCCCGGCAGCACGGTCTGCTCCAGTGCGGGCGGGGGCATCATCGGCGGCGCCATCGGGGCGGGACGGGACGCGATCGCCGGGGTCAGCACGAGTTCCTCGCCGTCGGCACCACCGAGGCGGACCGAGAACGCGCCGGTCAACCGCACCTCGTTGACCCGGGTGCCGTTCAACCAGGTGCCGCCGCTGGAGCCGACGTCGACCAGCACCCAGCCGGCGCCGTCCGAGCGCAGTTGTGCGTGCTGGCGAGAGGCGGCCGGGGAGTTGAGGACGATGTCGGAGGCAGCGTCGCGACCGATGGTGACGACGCGGGGTTCCTCGAAGGACCAGGTCCGGCCGCCCGAGGAGACGTGGAGGGTGCTCACGTCCGGAACCGTATCCCGTGGACGCCTGTTTCGAACCTGCGTTCTGGTCACACTCGGCGACGGTCGGGATGGTCGGAGGCGGTGGATACGGTGGGTCCATGAGCGAGTTGCGCATCGGAGCCCACGTCGACCAGACCGACCCGATCGCCGAGGCGGCGGCCCGCAACGCGCCGCTGGTGCAGTTCTTCCTCGGCAACCCGCAGTCCTACAAGGGCCCCGTCCTCTCGTACGACGGCGGGCCGGCCGCCCTCCGCGCCGCTGCCGAGTCGGCCGGGGTGGACCTCTACGTGCATGCGCCGTACCTCATCAATGTCGCGACCACGAACAACCGCCAGCGCATCCCCAGCCGCAAGCTGCTGCAGCAGCACATGGACGCGGCCGCCGAGCTCGGCGCCAAGGGGCTGATCGTGCACGGCGGGCACGTCCCTGATGCTGACGGCGACGACCCCACAGTGTTGTTGGCCGGCTTCGACAACTGGCGCAAGGCGATCGAGGCCACCGACATCAAGATCCCGTTGCTGATCGAGAACACCGCGGGTGGCACCAACGCGATGACCCGCTACCTCGACCGGATCAAGGGCACCTGGGACGCCATCGCCTCCGCCGAGGGCGCCGACATGGTCGGCTTCTGCCTCGACACCTGCCACGCCCACGCCGGCGGCAACGCGCTGGAGACGATCGTCGACGACGTCCGCGCGATCACCGGTCGCATCGACCTGGTCCACGCCAACGACAGCCGCGACGCCTTCGACTCCGGCGCCGACCGGCACGCCAACTTCGGCGCCGGCCAGATCGACCCCGACCTGCTCGCACAGGTCATCCGTGATGCCGGTGCACCCGTGATCTGCGAGACCCCCGGCGGTGCCGACGAGCACGTCGCCGACTTCGCGTGGTTGCGCGAGCGCCTCTGAGGCCTC